>NZ_JAQFJQ010000009.1:0-63999 GCF_030440175.1 Streptococcus sp. SV2 | reverse complement strand
GATACCAGGTAACAGCCCTCAGCTTGCCTTCAAAAGAAACCTTACTTTTTCTAGACATAATAAAAATCCTACTTTCGTAAACAGTACTTTATGTATTTTTACTGTCTACTTAAGTAGGACTATATCATCTTCACTTGCTTCAATCTAATGATTAATCGTTCTTTTTGACGACGCTCACAAGTACAATCAGTTGGAATACTGCTAAAACAAGGAGAACTCTAAACCCATTTCGGCTCCCCTGAGCTGTTGCTTGAGCAAAGTCAATCTTATAATTGGTTTGACTTAAGGCAACAATGAGAGAAGCAAGCGTTGTTCCTACTGCTCCTGCAAATTGTTGGAGGGTATTAAAAATCGCATTGGCATCAGCTCGTTGGTCCAGTGGTAATTGCTTTTGCCCGTTAGTCATAATATTACCAAAGGCCACTCCTAGTCCCGTCATGAAAATCATGTAAAAGACAAGAATCAAGGTATTTGAAAGCGAGAGACCAAACAGAGTAAAGAGCAGCTGAGCAAGGACGATTAGACTGGCCCCAATCAAGATTGGTTTACGTGCCCCCATCTTATCAAGAATAATACCTGAGAAGGGAGCAAATCCAGCACCAATGATAGCACCCGGAAGAATCATCAAAGCAGCGAGAGTTGTATTAGAGTGGTTAACCAATTGCACATAGTTAGGTAAGATAAAGCTCATACCGAGCGATCCCAATTGCAAGGTAAAGAAAGCAACGATATGACCAGTGAGGCGGCCGTTTTTCAGAATAGCAAGATTAATGATTGGATTTTCCAATTTCATAGAGCGCCAAACCAGAAGGACCAGCCCTAAAATACCAAGGACAAGCCAGCCAAGCACTGAGAAACTAAGAAAAGCATGATCTGCCATCCCGTGAAGGCCTAGAATCAAGCCCAAGAAAAGAAAAATGATGGCAAACAGGCTAAGAATATCAAAGGATTCACGTTTAACCTCACTCTTTTGCTCAATCGAACGAAGCCCTGCAATCAATGAAGCCAAGAGAATAGGAAACTGAACAAGGAAAATAGACCGCCAACCAAAGTTTGCCGTTAGAAGACCACCGACAGTTGGCCCAATGGCTGGTGCAACTGCTGTAATCAGTGTCCCAACTCCCATCATGAGACCAATCTTACGACTTGGCACCCGCTCCAAAATGATGTTAAACATAAGAGGAAGGGCGAAACCAACTCCCATACCTTGTACCAAGCGGCCTAGGACAACAAAGCCAAAGTTAGGGGCTATAAAGTCGATAAGGACCCCCAAGACCGACAGAAGATTGGCGACCAGAAAGATTGATTTCATCTTAAAGGAACGCTTGAGGTAAGCTGATAAGGGCACCACGCAAGCAACGACTAATAGGTAGATGGTTGTGACCCACTGAACGGTTGATGTTGTTACTGAAAATTCCTTCATCAAAATTGGGAAGGTAATGTTCATGGCTGTTTCACCAGCCACTCCACAAAAGGAAAGGACACCTGTCGCAAAGATGGCAGACAAGACCTTAGTGGAGATTTTTTCATATGACATAAGTATTTCTCCTCTGATGACGATTAAAGATTACGGTAGTGTTGTAAGATTTTGAGAAAGATTCCTCTTTCTTCAGCCGAAAATTGTTGGGCAAACTCTTCCTCTTCCGCCCGAAGATAGGTTTGACAGGCAGAAGCAATCTTAACTGCCTTATCCGTTAGCACAACTGCTTTTTGCCTAGCATCTTTCGATGAGGTATGACGTTCGATCAAACCTTTTTTCTCCATCCGCTGTAAGAGGACCGTTGTTGTCGAACGCTGAATGTTGAATTCATGCTCAATGTCCCTCTGAAAGATTTCTTGTTTCTCATGATTCATTATAAAATCAATGACAGCCATCTGATTTCCCGTCAAACCAAATCGCTTGGCGAACTGGTCAAAGTGACGCATCATGTTATTATTGGCTTGTTTTAACAAACGTCCAAAATGGTCCAAAAGTCTACTCCTCAATTATATTGTTAGCTAACTAGCATATTAAGTATAGGAGAATTTTAGCCCAATGTCAATATCACTTTCAACGGATGACAAAAAAACTCAAGGACTTATAGCCCTTGAGTTACTTTACGTAATCTTTTGTGACAGGAATTTCCTTAATCACACGCGCCGGATTTCCACCAAGAACCACATTGTCGCCAAAAGACTTGGTGACAACTGCTCCTGCTCCAGCTACTACATTATTCCCCAAAGTAACGCCTGGAAGAATAGTCACGCCTCCACCGGCCCAGAAATTATCACCAATGGTAATGGGTGCTCCATATTCAATGCCTGAATTACGCTCGGTTGGATCAAGCGGATGCAAAGGCGTCAAAAACTGACAATTAGGGCCAATCATAGCATTGTCACCAATCGTGATAGGACAGATATCCAGTATGGTCAAGTTCCAGTTGGAATAGAAATTTTCACCGATATGGATATTAACACCGTAGTCTGTAACGAACTGAGGATTCATGGCAAGATTCTCACCAGTCGAACCAAACCAAGATTTGATAATCTCCGCCCTTTTGAGACGGTCAGGTTCAGCATTAAAGGCCATTTGCTTTTCTCTCGATTTAGCTGCTAGGGCACGTAACTCAGGGTCGCTAGGTTTATAAAAATCACCCGCAATCATTTTTTCATATTCTGTCGGCATGGCAAACTCCTTTTGTGATTGTACTTCTATATTTTAGTATAGAATTGATGTCACCACAAGTGAATAGATATAAACTAGCCTAACAATCTCAACTAAAAAAACATTACAAAATATGAATTGTAACCATAGCTCCGTTATTTTCATTAGAAAGTCTCAGTTCCCAATCATGAAGTTCTACGACCCTTTTTACAAAAGATAACCCTATACCAAAATGGTGATTTTGAGAGTCGTTCTCAGATTGATTGTCTTGGTAAAAGAGTAATCCTACATTATCAATCATATTAGCCGAGAACCTTGAGCCATCATTCCAAACCGATAATACAATTTTATTTTGCTCATATGATAATTTTATAACTATTCTTGGCACCGTTGATTTACTATAGGACATTGCATTATTCACAAGATTAGTGATTGCTCTTAAGAATAATACTAAGTCAATATAAATAGTAGTATCAGATGGTGTTTCATTCAATACTTTTAAAACACAAGTCCCAGTTGTAAGAGGAGATAGTTCCCTAATCAAACATGTTGAGAGCTGCTCCGAAGTAATATGCTCTTTATTGATATTATCTTTATAAAATGTTTTTGAATATTGAATAAATTGATTAAAATAATTATCTAGCTGTTGACTTGAAGATTCGATATCTAATAAGCATTGAGTTAACTCAGGAGACAAATCAAATGTCTGAAGATACTCAGCATTACCTGAAATTATTGTTAGAGGTGTCTTTAAATCATGTGCTGCGGAAGACACTCTGAACATTAGCTCTTGCTTTTGTTTCTTCTCTTTTTCAAGCATCTTCTGAATTTTATCCTGCATCTTCATAATATGTTCTTTTGTCTCAATAAATTCAAATAACCTTAGTGGCTTAGAGTATTTGTTATTGTCTGAATATAAGCTTTGTTCATATACTGTCTTCATCTCTATCTGAATTTCATATAGAAGTTTTTGTACATTTCTTACAATTATAACAACTAAAATGACACAAAGATAAATCCACGAACTAACACTAAAAAACATAGTAAAGCTATTCACATTGTTAGCATTAATTCCTTCAACTGCTGTAAATAGGGCAGGAATGATATAAAAAAAACAAATGCATATCAGAAATTGAAAAATAATTTTCAAATAAGTTGCTCTTATCAACTGCTTTAATGTTATTGATTTTGCCATTTATATCCCCCACCCCAAAGAGTTTTAATTGGATCAATACCATAAGGTTTCAATTTTTGTCGAATCTGATAGATATACTCTGTAATACTTCGGTACTGAACTTCTGAACTTTGAGGGTACAAATATTCATAAAGCTCCTCTACACTAAAGATTTTAGTTTGATAGGTAAACAACAAATATAATAAATTAAATTCCCTTCTCGAAAGAGAAATACTATTACCGTCTACCATTAATTCCTTCCCTACCCTATCAAATTGAAGTAAACCACTAGTCTCAGTATCTCCGACAGAAAGTAGCCTTTTATCTCGTCGAATATGCATTTTGACTCTTGCAACCAACTCCTTCATACCGAATGGTTTGGTTATAAAATCATCTGCACCTATTCCAATAGCTTCAACAATATCTTCTTCAAGGTTTTTAGCAGTTATAAAAATTATTGGTGTTTGAATCTGACTTCTGATACTACTACAAATATCAATACCACTCACTGGCATCATTATATCCAGTAAAATCAAATCAAATCCTATGAAGTCACATAGGTTAATATCTTCAACAGAATTTCTAGTTTCAACTACATAGGAGTTTTTCTCCAGAATATTCTTAATCAATCTTAAAATTTTTAAATCATCGTCAATAACTAGAATTTTAGACTTTACCATTTTTTTCCTCGTACGTTTTGAATACATTGTAACATAATTAAAAATCGAAAATACATTTCAAAATTAGCATATTATTGATAGTTCAATAAATTGAGCTTCTACCAAATCTTAATAATGCTCATTTTAAAGTAATAGAATATGTGTTCCAAAGTCTTGTATTTATTTTTCAATCAATCTATCTAAATTCGATGTTGTCTCATCTAAAAAAATCTTTATTTGACTTACTTTAAAAATTCCTTTCTAATAAGGTAATAATTCGTAAAGAATAACCCAATAAGCCAAATTATGAATACAATAAAACGCATTATAGAGTAGTTTGTATGTATTAGCTGAAAAACTAAATCATATATTATTACACTTGAAGCTATTGGTAAAATCCTATCTATAAAAGGCAACACCAGTATAGGAAATAATAGCAAAATTGCAAGTGCAATCATTGAATTACCACATAAAAAGGAAAAAGAGTAACCCGCTAAAAAGTATATAACTGAACCAAACAAGTAATAATAAAAATTTACTTCACTATGAGTACCCTGACTAAATATCATTACTATTAAACCTGCTAATACTGACTGTGTTAGACATTCTAGTAGGTCTATTAATAATATATATAATGTAGCTTTCACCCTACTTCCGTTGTTCAGGTAAACTTGCTTATAACTTTGTGTTCTCAATTCTACACTTGCATTTAAAACTCCATTCCCTAAAAAAGAGAACGATATTATAGTTAATAAAACAGAACTGTTAAAAGTGATAGAATCTCCATTAACTTCGAATTTTAGATATCTTAATAAACTTATTATAATAACAAATACTAACTGAAATAATAAATAAACCTGTATAGGGAATAAACTATATTTTTTATAAAACAAGCTATGCAATTGGCTTTTCATTCTTCTTCCCCCATTTTATTTTTTCTAAATAAAATAAACAAATCGTAGTAAGGAAAGTTTCAAATAATAGAAGAATCGCTCCATATAATTGAGTTGTTTGACCGTCTTCTATCCTACCAAAAGCAAAAGACTTAGCTCCAATTAAAGGTAATAAATTATCTAAAATAGGAGAAATTACCCTAAGTATGCCTGATAAAGAGAAAACTAACAATAAAACTATCACAATCAAAGAAGGAATTGATCTTTTTGTTATTTTTACAAGTAATAGAGAGAGTAAATTAAGTGTAATTGTAAAAGCTCCTATTCTAGTGAAAACATCAAGCATTAAGCCTATAGACAGAATACTTTGTAACTTACTAACTAACATGAATTTTAGAAGTAATGCATTTAATAAAAACAACGTAAAGGTCGTCATTATTGAAATAACAACTATACTAAATATCTGTGAAAACAATCTTATTTTCCAGTTAGCACAAATTAGTGATGAAAAGTCATCCTCACCAAATTGATAATCAGTTGCTAGAATTAATGCTGACAATATAGGTAAAAATACTACGGTTGCTTGATACGGAGATGATAAAATAGCATCTCTCACCGTTCTATAGGGAGTTTCAATTACATTTGGATCAATATTTACTGAGTTTGCAGCACCGGTGTGTAGTGCATTAATGACTTGAATATTTTGATATGTAAAAAACAAACTAACTACAACTAAGATAAATAATCCCATTTTAAATAAAGTTAGATGGCTATATTTATATAAATACCCCTTTATAACTTGACTTAACATTTTACACTACTCCTTTCGTGTACAGAGCTAAAATAGGCGTTTTCAAAACTATCATATTGCTTCAATACTTGCTCACGTTTATCATTTAGAACAACGTGACCATTTGAAATACCTACAACTCTATCTACGGTTAATTCAAGTTCGCTCATATAATGGCTAGTTAATAATACTGTTTTTTCTTGTTTCACAAAGTCTTTGAGAAACTCTCTTAACCAACGTATTCCCTCTGGGTCCAACCCATTAATAGGTTCGTCTAAAATCAAAATATCGGGGTCTGCAAGTATTGCTGTTGCCAAGCCTAATCTTTGCTTCATTCCTAAAGAATAATCTTTGATTTTTTTCTTACCAACATCTTTTAATCCAACAATTTCTAAACATTCAATACAACGTTGCTTACTGAGTCCACAAGAAAGTGCAATCCATCTTAATTGCTCATAACCAGTTCTACTTGGATAAGGTTGATAACTATCTAAAAAAGTTCCTACTATTGAGATTGGCTCATCTCCTAACTCACTATATGTTTTTCCCAAAATAGTTGACTTTCCACTATCAGCTGACTCCAACCCTAATAGTATTTTTATTAGGGTTGATTTTCCAGAACCATTAGGTCCGATCAAACCAGTAATTTCACCTTTATTAGCATGAAAAGTTATATTTGATAATACAACTTTGTCATCATATGTTTTATTTAAATTAGTAATATTAATCATTTTGCTTTCCTTTGACGAATAGAACTTTTTGAAATTTTATAAATTAATGCTTTCACCAATAGGCTTACCATCAAGCTCCACCCATGCGTATGCATTAAAAGAGGAAGTTTTAAAATCTGAAACCCAATCTGGAGAATGTCTTGTTATAGTGAAGGTACCTTTCACTATAATTGTAGTTTATCAATATCTTTTCGGAAAAAAATCAGAGTTAATAGCTTTACATATTTTTATTTTAAAAATAGCATAAAAATCTAGTTATCCGCATAAAAACTGGACTTATCACACTTTATCAAGGTCAAAACCACTCAATTTACTACTAATTTACTACTTATGAATGAGCTTTGATACGACGATTTATCCTTGAAAAGTGAAGATATAAAGATACTTCCAATAAAATTTGAATATTTAATAGGTAGACACTTCAAAAAATGAGGTGTCTATTTTTTTACCCGATTTTGAAAGGAAGTGAACTTATGAAAACAAAAAATCAAGAATCAAAAGGTCGTTCCCCACTCTTTAAGACCATCAAACATTCATTCAGCCAATAAAAAAGAAAGGATAGGTAAAAATATGGAACTTAAATTTGTGATTCCCAACATGGAAAAAACATTCGGCAATTTAGAATTTGCTGGCGAGGATAAAGTCGTTCAGCGAAGAATCAACGGACGGCTAACTGTCTTATCAAGAAGCTATAATCTCTATTCTGATGTTCAAAGAGCAGATGATATTGTGGTGGTGCTTCCTGCTGAAGCTGGCGAAAAACATTTCGGCTTTGAGGAACGTGTGAAGTTAGTCAATCCACGTATTACCGCAGAGGGCTACAAAATCGGCACTCGTGGTTTTACAAATTACCTTTTACATGCTGACGACATGATAAAAGAATAAAGAAAGAGAGGAAAAATGATGAGATTAGCAAATGGCATTGTATTAGATAAAGACACGACTTTTGGAGAATTGAAATTCTCTGCTCTACGTCGTGAAGTGAGAATCCAAAATGAAGACGGGTCGGTTTCAGATGAAATCAAGGAACGTACCTATGACTTAAAATCCAAAGGACAAGGACGCATGATTCAAGTAAGTATTCCTGCCAGCGTGCCTTTGAAAGAGTTTGATTATAACGCACGGGTGGAACTTATCAATCCCATTGCGGACACCGTTGCTACTGCCACCTATCAAGGAGCAGATGTTGACTGGTATATCAAGGCAGACGATATTGTGCTGACAAAGGATTCTAGTTCATTCAAAGCTCAACCACAAGCAAAGAAAGAACCGACACAAGACAAATAGTCGCTAGGTAGAAAGGAGACTTTTTCGCATGAAACAGCGTGGTAAAAGGATTCGCCCATCTGGTAAAGATTTAGTCTTTCATTTTACGATAGCGTCACTCCTGCCTGTTTTCCTGCTGGTTGTCGGACTGTTTCATGTGAAGACAATCCAGCAGATCAACTGGCAGGATTTTAACCTATCACAAGCAGATAAGATTGACATTCCCTATTTAATTATCAGTTTCAGTGTCGCAATTCTTATCTGCTTGCTGGTAGCGTTTGTATTCAAACGGGTTCGCTATGATACGGTTAAACAACTTTACCACCGTCAAAAACTGGCAAAGATGATACTTGAAAACAAGTGGTATGAATCTGAACAGGTCAAAACAGAAGGTTTCTTTAAAGATAGTGCTGGTCGTACAAAGGAAAAGATAACCTACTTCCCTAAAATGTATTATCGACTTAAAAATGGCTTGATACAGATACGGGTGGAAATCACGCTGGGAAAATATCAAGACCAACTCTTACACTTGGAAAAGAAATTAGAGAGTGGCTTGTACTGTGAGCTGACGGATAAAGAGTTAAAGGATTCCTATGTGGAATATACTTTGCTCTATGACACCATAGCCAGTCGTATTTCTATTGATGAAGTAGAAGCTAAAGATGGTAAACTTCGCTTAATGAAAAACGTATGGTGGGAATATGATAAGCTCCCTCATATGTTGATTGCTGGTGGTACAGGTGGCGGTAAAACTTACTTTATACTGACACTGATTGAAGCCTTGCTTCATACAGATTCAAAACTGTATATTCTTGACCCGAAAAATGCTGACCTTGCGGACTTAGGTTCTGTGATGGCAAATGTCTACTATAGAAAAGAAGACTTGCTTTCTTGCATTGAAACATTCTATGAAGAAATGATGAAACGTAGTGAGGAAATGAAGCAGATGAAGAACTATAAGACTGGCAAAAATTATGCTTACTTAGGTCTCCCGGCACACTTCTTAATCTTTGATGAATACGTCGCTTTCATGGAAATGCTGGGAACAAAAGAAAACACCGCAGTTATGAATAAGCTGAAACAGATTGTCATGTTAGGTCGTCAAGCTGGCTTCTTTCTAATACTGGCTTGTCAACGTCCAGACGCAAAATATTTAGGCGACGGAATCCGTGATCAGTTTAATTTCAGAGTGGCTTTAGGTCGTATGTCTGAAATGGGCTATGGCATGATGTTTGGCAGTGACGTACAAAAGGATTTCTTCTTAAAGCGAATCAAAGGTCGTGGCTATGTTGATGTAGGAACAAGTGTCATATCAGAGTTTTATACTCCCCTTGTACCAAAAGGATATGATTTCTTGGAGGAAATTAAAAAGTTATCCAACAGCAGACAGTCCACGCAGGCGACGTGCGAAGCGGAAGTCGCAGGTGTGGACTGATCTTGCTGGCTGGTGTGGCAATAGCCACGCCAGCACTTAACCCCCCGTATCTAACAGGGGGGTACAAATCGACAGGAAACAGTCAAAAAAACATTAGAAAATCCTTTGGTTACAAGGGATTTACAAAATTTCAGCGTATGTCAAATGGGCTTTAAAAGTTGACATACGCCTTTTTGATTGGAGGGATTTTTACTGAATGAACAAACTTGGTTACAGCATTTAAAAGAAAAACGCTTGGCTTATGGACTATCTCAAAACCGTTTAGCTGTTGCGACTGGTATTACAAGGCAGTATCTAAGCGATATTGAAACAGGAAAAGTCAAGCCATCAGAGGATTTACAGCAGTCCCTTTGGGAAGCTCTGGAACGCTTCAATCCCGACGCTCCCCTTGAAATGCTGTTTGATTATGTAAGGATTCGCTTTCCGACAACAGACGTACAGCAGGTGGTCGAAAACATCTTACAACTGAAACTGTCCTATTTTCTTCATGAGGACTATGGTTTCTATTCTTATTCAGAGCATTATGCTTTAGGCGACATATTCGTCCTTTGCTCCCATGAACTGGACAAAGGAGTTCTGGTGGAATTGAAAGGTCGTGGGTGCAGACAATTTGAAAGCTATCTTCTGGCACAACAAAGAAGCTGGTATGAGTTCTTTATGGACGTTTTGGTGGCTGGCGGTGTGATGAAACGCCTTGACCTTGCCATTAACGATAAGACAGGGATTTTGAATATCCCTGTACTCACTGAAAAGTGCCAACAGGAAGAATGTATCTCCGTCTTCCGCAGTTTTAAAAGCTATCGCAGTGGCGAACTGGTACGCAAAGAGGAAAAGGAATGTATGGGAAACACCCTCTATATCGGTTCATTACAAAGTGAAGTTTATTTCTGTATCTATGAAAAGGACTACGAGCAGTACAAGAAAAATGATATTCCCATTGAAGACGCAGAAGTAAAAAACCGTTTTGAGATTCGATTGAAAAATGAGCGTGCCTATTATGCAGTCCGTGATTTACTCGTCTATGACAATCCAGAGCATACCGCCTTTAAAATTATCAATCGGTATATCCGTTTTGTAGATAAAGACGATTCCAAACCTCGTTCTGATTGGAAACTGAATGAAGAATGGGCTTGGTTTATTGGGAACAATCGTGAACGATTAAAACTAACCACAAAACCAGAGCCTTACTCCTTCCAAAGGACGCTGAACTGGCTATCTCATCAAGTTGCCCCGACCTTAAAGGTTGCGATTAAACTTGATGAAATCAACCAGACGCAGGTTGTAAAAGACATTCTCGACCATGCGAAACTGACAGACCGACACAAGCAGATTTTGAAGCAACAGTCAGTAAAAGAACAGGACGTGATAACAACAAAAAAATAACTCAAATACAAATTCATTGAATATAGAGAGGAGAACATTTTTATGAATTTTGGACAAAACCTTTATAACTGGTTTCTATCAAACGCTCAATCACTGGTGCTTTTAGCAATCGTTGTGATTGGCTTGTATCTTGGCTTCAAGCGTGAGTTTAGCAAACTGATTGGCTTTTTAATTATTGCGATTATTGCGGTTGGCTTAGTCTTCAACGCTGCTGGAGTAAAAGACATTTTACTAGAGCTATTCAATCGCATTATTGGTGCTTAAATAAAACCGTTCTTTTGTGGAATATAAGTGGTTTTCTTATGTTCCGCAAAGGAATGGTACACCAAACGAAGTGCGGTAGGGATTTTTGAATCTCTACAAAGAAAGGACGTGAATATATGGACGATATGCAAGTCTATATTGCGAATTTAGGCAAATACAATGAGGGCGAATTGGTCGGTGCGTGGTTTACCTTTCCCATTGACTTTGAGGAAGTCAAAGAGAAAATCGGCTTGAATGATGAATATGAGGAATACGCCATTCATGACTACGAGTTACCCTTTACGGTTGACGAATACACTTCCATTGGCGAACTCAATCGACTATGGGAAATGGTATCGGAATTACCCGAAGAATTACAATCGGAGCTATCTGCTCTGCTCACTCATTTTTCAAGCATTGAAGAACTAAGCGAACATCAAGAGGATATTATCATTCATTCCGATTGTGATGATATGTATGACGTGGCACGCTACTACATTGAAGAAACGGGTGCTTTAGGCGAAGTACCAGCTAGTCTTCAAAACTATATTGATTATCAAGCCTATGGTCGGGATTTAGACCTTTCAGGAACGTTTATCTCAACCAATCATGGGATTTTTGAAATCGTCTATTAAATCTGTCGGTACATTACTACTGGCAGATTTTCTATTTTACGGGGTGGCTCAATCAGCTACCCCTATTTTTTATGAAAGGATTGATTACATGAAGAAAATACGAAGCTATACCAGTATCTGGTCTGTGGAAAAGGTACTGTATTCTATCAATGATTTTAGACTTCCGTTTCCCATAACCTTTACGCAAATGACATGGTTTGTCGTGTCACTCTTTGCAGTGATGATACTTGGCAACTTGCCCCCTCTTTCCATGATAGAGGGAGCATTTCTCAAATACTTTGGGATTCCTGTGGCTTTCACATGGTTTATGTCTACAAAAACTTTTGATGGTAAAAAGCCTTATGGATTTTTGAAGTCTGTCATTGCTTATGCACTGCGACCAAAGCTGACCTATGCAGGAAAAAAAGTAACGCTTGGCAGAAACCAGCCACAAGAAGCCATTACAGCAGTTAGGAGTGAATTTTATGGCATATCCAATTAAATACATTGAAAACAATCTCGTCTGGAATAAAGACGGGGAATGTTATGCTTACTATGAGCTTGTTCCTTACAATTACTCATTTCTAAGTCCAGAACAGAAAATACAAGTGCATGATTCTTTCAGACAGCTTATCGCACAAAATCGTGATGGCAAAATTCATGCTTTACAAATCAGTACAGAATCCAGCATACGTTCTGCACAAGAGCGTTCCAAAAATGAAGTCACTGGCAAGCTCAAAGCGGTTGCCTATGACAAAATCGACCAACAGACAGACGCTTTAATATCCATGATTGGCGAAAATCAAGTGAACTACCGTTTCTTTATCGGCTTTAAGTTGCTTCTCAACGATCAGGAGTTTTCTATGAAAAGTCTTACCGTTGAAGCAAAAAATGCTTTGTCTGATTTTGTCTATGATGTGAACCATAAGCTGATGGGCGATTTTGTTAGTATGAGTAATGATGAAATCCTGCGTTTTCAGAAGATGGAAAAGCTCTTAGAAAATAAAATCTCTCGTCGTTTCAAAATCCGCAGGTTAGATAAGGACGACTTCGGCTATCTGATTGAACACCTTTACGGACAGACAGGCACTGCCTATGAAGAGTATGAGTACCATCTATCAAAGAAAAAGCTGGA
Organism: Streptococcus sp. SV2; assembly: GCF_030440175.1. NCBI lineage: Bacteria > Bacillati > Bacillota > Bacilli > Lactobacillales > Streptococcaceae > Streptococcus > Streptococcus sp. SV2. Next base: position 51,032 of record NZ_JAQFJQ010000009.1, on the reverse strand, counting down.
TAATGAAACGCTGATTAAATACTATGACTTGATTAAGCCTACTCGCTGTTTGGTGGAAGAAAAACAGCGATATTTGAAAATCCAGCAGGAAGATGAAACCGTCTATGTAGCTTACTTTACCATTCACAGCATTGTCGGAGAACTGGACTTCCCGTCCTCTGAAATCTTCTACTACCAGCAACAGCAATTTACATTCCCGATTGATACGTCAATGAATGTGGAAATTGTAGCGAATCGTAAAGCCCTATCTACTGTCCGCAATAAAAAGAAAGAACTGAAAGACTTGGATAACCACGCTTGGCAAAGTGATAATGAAACCAGCTCCAATGTGGCGGAAGCTCTGGAAAGTGTGAATGAGCTGGAAACCAATTTAGACCAAAGCAAGGAATCTATGTACAAGCTGTCTTATGTGGTAAGGGTATCAGCAAATGATCTTGACGAACTCAAACGTCGTTGTAATGAAGTGAAAGATTTTTATGACGATTTAAGCGTAAAACTGGTACGACCATTTGGGGATATGCTCGGCTTACATGAAGAATTTTTACCTGCCAGCAAGCGTTATATGAATGATTATATTCAATACGTGACCTCTGATTTCCTCGCTGGTTTAGGTTTTGGTGCTACTCAAATGCTGGGGGAAAATGAGGGGATTTATGTTGGCTACAGCTTAGATACTGGACGCAATGTCTATCTGAAACCTGCTCTTGCCAGTCAAGGGGTTAAGGGTTCAGTAACCAATGCGTTAGCGTCAGCTTTTGTTGGTTCGCTGGGTGGTGGTAAATCCTTTGCGAATAACCTTATCGTCTATTATGCGGTGCTTTATGGGGCACAAGCAGTGATTGTAGACCCAAAAGCAGAACGTGGCAGATGGAAAGAAACCTTGCCAGAGATTTCCCATGAAATCAATATCGTCACTCTGACTTCTGATGAGAAAAACAAAGGCTTACTTGACCCTTATGTGATTATGAAAAATCCCAAAGATTCTGAATCACTGGCTATTGATATTCTGACATTCCTTACGGGGATTTCCTCTCGTGATGGGGAACGCTTCCCAATCCTTAGAAAAGCCATTCGTGCAGTAACCAATAGTGAAGTACGAGGGTTGATGAAAGTGATTGAGGAATTACGGGTTGAGAATACGCCACTAAGTACCAGTATAGCCGACCATATCGAAAGTTTTACAGACTATGACTTTGCACATTTATTATTCAGTAATGGTTATGTGGAGCAGTCTATCAGCTTAGAAAAACAACTGAACATTATACAGGTTGCGGACTTGGTACTTCCCGACAAGGAAACTTCCTTTGAGGAATATACCACTATGGAGCTTTTATCCGTTGCTATGCTGATTGTCATTAGTACCTTTGCTTTAGACTTTATCCATACAGACCGAAGCATTTTCAAGATTGTAGATTTAGACGAAGCATGGAGCTTTTTACAGGTAGCACAAGGAAAAACACTATCTATGAAGCTGGTTCGGGCTGGTCGTGCTATGAACGCTGGGGTATATTTCGTGACCCAAAATACAGACGACCTCTTAGATGAAAAACTGAAAAATAACCTCGGCTTAAAATTTGCATTTCGTTCCACTGACCTTAACGAGATTAAAAAGACCTTAGCCTTTTTTGGTGTAGACCCAGAGGACGAAAACAATCAGAAGCGATTGCGTGATTTGGAAAACGGGCAATGCCTTATCAGTGATTTATATGGTCGTGTCGGTGTGATACAGTTCCACCCTGTATTTGAAGAACTGCTCCATGCCTTTGATACCAGACCACCTGTGCGAAAAGAGGTGTAAATGTGAAACCATCAATAGTAAACAGAATAAAATCAAACTGGACGCTGAAACGTCTAGGTAAAGTGGCAATGACAGTGGCTTTCACACTTGTGATTGCCATTTTTCTTTTAGCCATGCTGGGAACGGTGGTTCAAGCTGCGGGCTTGGTAGATGATACGGTCAATGTGGCAAATGAATACAGCCGATACCCACTTGAAAACTATCAACTGGATTTTTATGTGGATAATAGCTGGGGCTGGCTTCCGTGGAACTGGTCGGACGGGATTGGAAAACAGGTCATGTATGGACTATATGCCATTACCAATTTTATTTGGACAATCAGTTTGTATGTTTCCAATGCGACAGGTTACTTAGTACAGGAAGCCTATTCCTTAGACTTCATTTCCGCTACAGCAGATTCCATTGGTAAGAATATGCAGACCTTAGCTGGTGTGAGTGCAAACGGATTTTCAACAGAGGGTTTCTATGTTGGATTCCTCTTACTCTTGATTTTGGTTCTTGGGGTTTATGTTGCCTATACGGGACTGATAAAGAGAGAAACCACAAAGGCAATTCATGCCATTATGAATTTTGTGCTGGTGTTTATCCTATCGGCTTCCTTTATTGCCTACGCTCCCGACTACATTAAAAAAATCAATGACTTTTCATCAGACATCAGTAATGCCAGTTTATCACTTGGCACGAAGATTGTCATGCCCCATTCCGATAGTCAAGGCAAGGACAGCGTGGACTTAATCAGAGATAGCCTGTTTTCCATACAGGTTCAGCAACCGTGGCTACTGCTTCAATACAACAGTTCAGACATTGAAAGTATCGGTATTGACCGTGTGGAAAGCCTGCTCTCCACCAGCCCAGATTCCAACAATGGCGAAGACAGAGAAAAAATTGTTGCGGAAGAAATTGAAGACAGAAGCAATACCAATCTAACCATTACAAAGACCATTAACCGTTTAGGTACAGTCTTCTTCCTATTTGTCTTCAATATTGGGATTTCCATATTTGTATTCCTATTAACAGGAATCATGATTTTCTCGCAGGTACTTTTTATCATCTATGCTATGTTTCTGCCTGTGAGCTTTATTTTAAGCATGATTCCATCATTTGATGGTATGTCAAAACGAGCCATAACAAAGCTCTTTAATACCATTTTGACACGAGCTGGAATCACATTGATTATTACGACAGCATTTAGTATTTCAACCATGCTCTATACCTTATCGGCTGGTTATCCGTTCTTTTTGATTGCTTTTCTACAGATTGTGACCTTTGCAGGAATCTACTTCAAGCTGGGCGATTTAATGAGTATGTTTTCTCTACAGAGTAACGATTCTCAAAGTGTGGGAAGTCGTGTGATGAGAAAACCTCGTATGCTTATGCACGCTCACATGCACCGTCTACAGCGGAAACTTGGACGTTCCATGACTACTCTAGGGGCTGGGTCTGCCATTGTTACAGGTAAAAAAGGACAGTCGGGTTCGGGGAGTTCTGCAAGGACACAAGCAGATCACTCCCGACCAGACGGAAAGGAAAAATCAACACTTGGAAAACGTATCGGTCAAACCATCGGTACAGTAGCTGATACCAAAGACAGAATGGTAGACACTGCTAGTGGTTTGAAAGAACAGGTTAAAGATTTGCCGACCAATGCAAGATATGCAGTATATCAAGGAAAATCCAAAGTAAAAGAGAATGTCCGTGATTTAACCAGTAGTATTTCTCAAACCAAAGCGGACAGAGCCAGTGGACGCAAGGAACAGCAGGAACAAAGGCGAAAAACCATTGCGAAGCGTCGCTCTGAAATGGAACAGGTCAAACAGAAAAAACAGCCTGCTTCTTCTGTTCATGAAAGACCGACTACAAGACAAGAACAATATCATGATGAACAGACCTCAAAACAGTCTAATATTCAGACTTCATATAAGGAATCTCAACAAGCCAAACAAGAGCGTCCAGCAGTTAAGTCCGATTTTTCAAGTCCAAAAGTGGAACGCCAAGGCAATACCGTTCAAGAAAAAACCGTTCAAAAGCCAGCAACTTCAACCACTACAGCAGATAGAACTTCACAACGTCCAATCACAAAAGAACGTCCGTCTACTGTTCAAAGAGTACCACTACAAAATACAAGAAGTAGACCACCAATCAAAACCGCCACCATTAAGAAAGTCGGTAAGAAACCATGAAGTTGAAAACTTTAGTGATTGGTGGTTCTGGATTATTCTTGATGGTCTTCTCACTGCTTCTGTTTGTTGCCATTTTATTTTCAGATGAACAGGACAGCGGAATTTCCAATATTCATTATGGAGGTGTGAATGTTTCCGCAGAAGTGCTGGCTCATAAGCCTATGGTAGAAAAATATGCCAAAGAATATGGCGTTGAAGAATATGTCAACATACTTCTTGCGATTATACAGGTGGAATCGGGCGGTACTGCGGAAGATGTTATGCAGTCCTCGGAATCCCTCGGTCTTCCACCTAATTCATTGAGTACAGAAGAATCCATTAAGCAAGGTGTGAAGTATTTCAGTGAATTATTAGCCAGTAGCGAAAGGCTCAGTGTAGATTTAGAATCGGTTATCCAGTCCTACAATTATGGTGGTGGTTTCTTAGGGTATGTGGCTAATCGTGGAAATAAATATACCTTTGAACTGGCTCAAAGTTTCTCAAAAGAGTATTCAGGTGGCGAAAAAGTCTCTTACCCCAATCCCATAGCCATACCTGTGAATGGTGGTTGGCGATATAACTATGGAAATCAGTTTTATGTTCAGTTGGTTTCACAATACCTAACCGACACTTCCCCAACAGAATTTGATGATGAAACCGTGCAAGTCATTATGGACGAAGCCTTGAAATACGAAGGGTTTCCCTATGTCTTTGGAGGGGCGTCGCCTACCACCTCTTTTGATTGTAGTGGCTTAATACAATGGGTGTATGACAAAGCTGGCATTTCTCTCCCTCGTGTCGCCCAAGATCAGTATGACGCTACGCAAGAAATCTCTATGGAAGAAGCCCAAGCAGGCGACCTTATCTTCTTTCATTCAACCTATAATGCAGGCACATATGTGACTCATGTGGCGATATATTTAGAGGGAAATCGCTTTTATCATGCAGGCGACCCAATCGGTTATGGCGACTTAAGCAGTCGTTATTGGCAAGACCATCTGATTGGGGCTAGACGTGTTATTCATAACTAAGAAAGGAATGAATCAAATGATTATAAAAATCGAGCGAAAAGAAAAGAAGGAGAAACCAAAGAAATCTAAAAAACCGAGCAAGCAAAGAAAAGTTCCGATGATTAAAGTTGGCACGCATAAGAAATTAACCTTTGTTTTATGGGTTTTATTGATTGGTAGTGTCGGATTTGGAATCTATAAAAATTTTACTGCCATTGACACTCATACTGTCCGTGAAACAGAAATCATTAAACAGCAGATTGTCGATACCAACCAAGTAGAAAGTTTTGTGAAATCCTTTGCGAAAGACTACTTTTCGTGGCAACAATCCCAAGAAGCCATTGATAAACGAAATGAGAAATTGACCCATTATTTGACGGAAGAATTGCAGGTATTAAATGAAGAAATGATTCGTAAGGATATTCCTACTAGTTCTAGTGTGAACGATATACAGGTGTGGCAGGTTTCTCAAGTGAATGAGAACACCTTTGAGGTACTGTTTTCTGTTGAACAAGTTATTACCGAAGACAAAGACAAGGAAACTATATCGTCTAGCTTTCATGTGGTTGTCCATATAGATGAATCAGATAATATGGTTATTATCAAAAATCCGACAATGAGTAAGAAACCTCAAAAATCGGACTACCAACCCAAACAGCTAGAAAGTGACCATACAGTAGATACAGAAACGATGGACGAAATCATTAGCTTTTTAGAAACGTTCTTCCAGCTCTATCCTACCGCCACAGAAAAAGAATTGACTTACTATGTAAGTAATCATGTGTTACCTATGATTAACAAGGAATATGTTTTCGAGGAATTGGTGAATCCTATCTTTACCAGAAAAGATAACCAAGTAATCGTGAATGTCGCTGTGAAATATTTAGATCAAGAAACAAAGGCAACCCAAATCTCGCAATTTGAGTTGATATTAGAAAAACAAGATAATTGGAAGATTGTAAAATAACAAATATTGGTACATGATTACAGATACTTTGTAATCATGTACTCTTTTTGATAAAAAATTGGAGATTCCTTTACAAATATGCTCTTACGTGCTATTATTTAAGTGACTATTTAAAAGGAGTTAATAAATATGCGGCAAGGTATTCTTAAATAAACTGTCAATTTGATAGTGGGAACAAATAATTGGATGTCCTTTTTTAGGAGGGCTTAGTTTTTTGTACCCAGTTTAAGAATACCTTTATCATGTGATTCTAAAGTATCCGGAGAATATCTGTATGCTTTGTATGCCTATGGTTATGCATAAAAATCCCAGTGATAAGAGTATTTATCACTGGGATTTTTATGCCCTTTTGGGCTTTTGAATGGAGGAAAATCACATGAAAATTATTAATATTGGAGTTTTAGCTCATGTTGATGCAGGAAAAACTACCTTAACAGAAAGCTTATTATATAACAGTGGAGCGATTACAGAATTAGGAAGCGTGGACAAAGGTACAACGAGGACGGATAATACGCTTTTAGAACGTCAGAGAGGAATTACAATTCAGACAGGAATAACCTCTTTTCAGTGGGAAAATACGAAGGTGAACATCATAGACACGCCAGGACATATGGATTTCTTAGCAGAAGTATATCGTTCATTATCAGTTTTAGATGGGGCAATTCTACTGATTTCTGCAAAAGATGGCGTACAAGCACAAACTCGTATATTATTTCATGCACTTAGGAAAATGGGGATTCCCACAATCTTTTTTATCAATAAGATTGACCAAAATGGAATTGATTTATCAACGGTTTATCAGGATATTAAAGAGAAACTTTCTGCCGAAATTGTAATCAAACAGAAGGTAGAACTGTATCCTAATATGTGTGTGACGAACTTTACCGAATCTGAACAATGGGATACGGTAATAGAGGGAAACGATGACCTTTTAGAGAAATATATGTCCGGTAAATCATTAGAAGCATTGGAACTCGAACAAGAGGAAAGCATAAGATTTCAGAATTGTTCTCTGTTCCCTCTTTATCATGGAAGTGCAAAAAACAATATAGGGATTGATAACCTTATAGAAGTGATTACGAATAAATTTTATTCATCAACACATCGAGGTCAGTCTGAACTTTGCGGAAAAGTTTTCAAAATTGAGTATTCGGAAAAAAGACAACGTCTTGCATATATACGCCTTTATAGTGGAGTACTACATTTACGAGATTCGGTTAGAGTATCAGAAAAAGAAAAAATAAAAGTTACAGAAATGTATACTTCAATAAATGGTGAATTATGTAAGATTGATAGAGCTTATTCTGGAGAAATTGTTATTTTGCAAAATGAGTTTTTGAAGTTAAATAGTGTTCTTGGAGATACAAAACTATTGCCACAGAGAAAAAAGATTGAAAATCCGCACCCTCTACTACAAACAACTGTTGAACCGAGTAAACCTGAACAGAGAGAAATGTTGCTTGATGCCCTTTTGGAAATCTCAGATAGTGATCCGCTTCTACGATATTACGTGGATTCTACGACACATGAAATTATACTTTCTTTCTTAGGGAAAGTACAAATGGAAGTGATTAGTGCACTGTTGCAAGAAAAGTATCATGTGGAGATAGAACTAAAAGAGCCTACAGTCATTTATATGGAGAGACCGTTAAAAAATGCAGAATATACCATTCACATCGAAGTGCCGCCAAATCCTTTCTGGGCTTCCATTGGTTTATCTGTATCACCGCTTCCGTTGGGAAGTGGAATGCAGTATGAGAGCTCGGTTTCTCTTGGATACTTAAATCAATCATTTCAAAATGCAGTTATGGAAGGGATACGCTATGGTTGCGAACAAGGATTATATGGTTGGAATGTGACGGATTGTAAAATCTGTTTTAAGTATGGCTTATACTATAGCCCTGTTAGTACCCCAGCAGATTTTCGGATGCTTGCTCCTATTGTATTGGAACAAGTCTTAAAAAAAGCTGGAACAGAATTGTTAGAGCCATATCTTAGTTTTAAAATTTATGCGCCACAGGAATATCTTTCACGAGCATACAACGATGCTCCTAAATATTGTGCGAACATCGTAGACACTCAATTGAAAAATAATGAGGTCATTCTTAGTGGAGAAATCCCTGCTCGGTGTATTCAAGAATATCGTAGTGATTTAACTTTCTTTACAAATGGACGTAGTGTTTGTTTAACAGAGTTAAAAGGGTACCATGTTACTACCGGTGAACCTGTTTGCCAGCCCCGTCGTCCAAATAGTCGGATAGATAAAGTACGATATATGTTCAATAAAATAACTTAGTGTATTTTATGTTGTTATATAAATATGGTTTCTTGTTAAATAAGATGAAATATTTTTTAATAAAGATTTGAATTAAAGTGTAAAGGAGGAGATAGTTATTATAAACTACAAGTGGATATTGTGTGCTGAGAGCTTTCTTCTATACTAATAGACGAAAGGGTGTGAAAATGATTTTTAAATGATACTGTGGAACGGAACAGTAGCCCTAGTATTGACTACTGTCGTTTCTATTCATATTGGCTATTCTAGGACTGAGATGAAAAAATCTATAAATGCTCAGAATAAAATTGAACCCGCAAATCTCCCCAAAACAATGGTGAGTCATGTACTTGTATTATTCCGAAAAAATACACCTCTGGTGCAGTGAGACAAATTGGTGTATCTTATAGTGGCTTCGTAGATGAAAGCTATACTCTACTATCACTCTTTGATGATGTAGAACAAATTGAAAAAGATAATAGACTTCAGACAGCTATTGATGTTGTCAGAGAACAGTTTGGTTTTTTAGCCATACAAAAAGGAACCGTCCTAACTGAAGGTTCCAGAAATATTGAACGCAGTAAACTTATCGGTGGTCATTCCGCGGGTGGATTGGAGGGATTAAAATGAAACAAGAAAAAAATACAGTACAATTTTCAGAAATCCGTAGCAAAGGATGTAATGATATTGAAATGCTTGAAAGATTTTTACATGGAATCGTTGAAACAGCAACTTCAAAACTTCGTCAGAGAAAACTCAAAACAACTGAAATATCGATACGACTAGTACATGCTAAATCTGAAAACCGATTACCATTGGAATTTACATTTAGCATTAAGCCAACAAGCTCATCTGTGATAATCTATACTGAGGTAATCAATCGCTTTAAAGAATGTTACACAGGTGGGGGAATTCAAGGTTTTACGATTCAATTTGATAAAAATACCCTTGCCTCTGCATAGAAAGGATTTGATATGATTGACCGTTCATATTTACCATTTCAATCAGCAAGAGAGTACCAGGATACAAAGATGCAAAAATGGATGGGCTTTTTCCTATCTGAACATGCATCAGCACTCTCTGATGATACAAACAAAGTAACGTACATGTCTGACTTATCACTAGAGAAGAAATTATTACTCCTCAGTCAAGTATACGCCGGGCAGCTACGCACACGCATTCAAGTGATTGAAAAAAACAAGCGTGTTTCCTACACTGGAACAATACCAAGTCTGACCAAAGATTTCATTTTGATAAAAACTACAACAGGTCACATCAATTTGAAATTAAAAGACATTATTAGTATTGAACTTGTCGAGGAGGTGCTCTATGAATCAGCTTGAGTTTCAGCGTAATCACCTACAAATGGACTATTATAGCGAGAGCTACCAAGATTTTGAACGTGACTTCTACCGCTACTCTAACATGAATATTCCATTGACCTTCCTAACTGATGATATCCTAAAAACAATGGCGACTTCACGTAAGAATTACTTTGTCCTCAATAAGGAAAAGTCCAGAGATAACCGCGATCACTTCTTCATATTTGAAGTAAGTACCGTAGATGAGAATCCGCTAATCTATCATTATACATATAAGAAAACTACAATATATTTAGCAGAAAAATAGGAGCAGTTCAATTGACTGTTCCTATTTTTAATATTCATAAAATCTAAAGTCTTTATACTCTTTAACAATGGAGTCGCCAACCAGAACAGACTATACTGACCAGCGACTACCTTAAATTTAATGTTTCAGATTTATTTTCTTATCTCTAATTTCATAAACTACATCTGCTACATTTTCGAGTAATCGTTTATCGTGGGTGATAAACACGATAGTTCCGGTGTACTCCTTCATTAGTATTTCCAAAGCCTCTAAACTTGGTATGTCAAGGAAGTTACTGGGTTCATCCATTATTAGGATGTTATATCTACCCATGAGCATTTTAGCAAGCAACAATTTTATAATTTCTCCACCGCTTAAAACAGATAAACTTTTTCCAATATCGTTCTGTTTGAACCCCATAGATGCTAGCACTGAACGAATTTCTGATATATTGTAGTCACAATCCTTCTGCATAAACTCCATAACATTCTGATTACTGTTGTACTTGTAACCATTCTGTGCAAAGTAACCTATTTTTGCCTTAGGCGAAATAGAAATTCCTTCTTCATGGTTTAAGATCATTTGGATTAAAGTTGTTTTTCCGATTCCATTACCACCAGTTAACGCCACTTTTGCTCCTAACGGAATTTGAAAAGATGCATTTTCAAACAGAGCCTTATCCCCAAATACTTTATTAATTTCTGCACCGACTATAGGGTATGGATTATGGAGCTCCAATGCTTTACTTTGCCTGAAACGAATTCTGCGAATGCCTTCCGGAGCTTCTACTTTTCCTAAGGCCGCAATCCTGTGCTCTAGGGTTTTAGCAGCATTATACATCTTTTTTTCCTTACTTCCTATTGATTTTTGATGAGCTAAACGCCCTCCGTCTTCAGTACTTTTTTTCTTTGAAGAACCTTTTGCCTTCTGTTCTATTTTACGAGCCTGTTTTCGCTTTTCCTCCGCAGCCCTTTCCAATCGGGCACGTTCCGCAATAAATTGTTCGTATTCTGCAGCTTGGCTCTTACGTTCTTCCTCTTTCTGACGAAGATAATCAGAATAGTTTCCCCAATACTCAGTGATTTTGCCATCTTTCAGTTCCCATATTTTATCTACTATTTCATCAAGAAAATAGCGGTCATGGCTAATAACTAACAGTGCACCTGTAAAATATTTTAGCTGTCCTATTAGAAAATCAATTCCTTCACGGTCTAAATGGCTCGTAGGTTCATCCGCTAAAATACCATGAACCTGTGCCGATAAGGCCTGTGCTATTTTAAGCCTTGTTTCTTCACCACCGCTCATAGTCTGTATATTTAATTGCTCAACACCTAGCTTGCCTACAAGTGCAAAATCTTTTTCCTCCTGCAGAGTTACTTCGTCCAACTGGGGAATATAGGCAAGTTCACCCAGACGATTCATTTTACATCCTGGGGGAGTTAATTCTCCTAAAAGTACCCTGAGTAAAGTGCTTTTTCCAGCACCATTTGCTCCTACTAAACCAATACGGTCATAATCATATACTTCTAATTCATTTATATCTAAAACATCGCGTCCTTTGAATTCCACACGAATGTCTTTTGCTTTTAATATTAATTCCATAACATTTCCTCCTGTCTATAATCGCATGCTTTCATTTGCTTGTATGCAGGGAAAACCCTGCGATTTTAGCAGGAAGAGTTACATGAAAATAAGATACATAAATATTCCTCCAATATTGTTTATTTTAAATCTAATTTTCTAACCTCAGTTATCATTTGGCAAACTATAGCAATGCCAATAATTAAAATACCTGATAGTAAAAACCAATGATTTACACCGATTTTATCAGCAAAGAATCCAGAAAGAATTAACCCAATTGGCATAGCAAGTGACATGATACTTCCGATCAAAGAAAATACACGTCCTAAATATTCAGGCTTAATTTTCTCCTGAAAAAGAGCTGTTTGCACACCGCTATAAAATGGCACCGAAAGCCCCATTATTGCACAGCAAACTACGAATATTACAAATCCATTTGGAGGAAGTATTCCCGAAACGGCTAAACTGGTCCCCATTATAAAAAATGAACTTGTTATTAGTAATACATGCTTTTCGAAGCCCCCTAATCTTCCTAATAATAAGCCTCCTGCTAGCATCCCAAATGCAAAGGAAATTTCCGTAATAGAAATATGCACAGGTGTTCCATTAAAGTGTTCCATGCTTATTAAAGGAAATAGTGCATTGATTGGCATATAAACAAAAGTATATAGTGTTCCTAAGAGTAATAAGGCAAACAATCCTTTGTTTTGTCTCAGAACCACAACTCCTTCTTTCATCTCCCTTATGAAATTTGGTTCTAAACTTTGCACTTGATTACCCAGCTTAGGTATACGTACAATTGCTACCGTAATAGATGCAATCACAGCACCCAATACGTCGATGGCAATAATAGCATTTAAATCCCAAACGGAGTATAAGAGTGCTGCAACTGCCGGACTAACAATATAGCTTATAGACTGCAAAGACTGACTATAGCCTGCGCATTTCGTTAGCTGTTCTTCTGGTACTAAAAGTGGTGTAACCGCATTGAGTGCTGGGGTATGAAAAGCTGTTCCAATGCTACGGATAAACAATACTATCATAATCATCCAGACAGGTAGCTCCATACAGAATGCAACAATAGCAAGCACTGCACCAGCTGCTGCGATAATTAAATCGGCACCAATCATTATCTTCTTCCTATCATGACGATCCACTAGCACACCAATGGCAGGTCCCAAAATCGCATAGGGTAAAAAACCTACTAATGAAGCCATAGACAAGACCATCGCAGATCCTGTTTTTTCTGTAAGGTAAAAAATAATCGCCATTTGCAGGATGGCACTAGTGATTAATGATACTGCTTGCCCTGCCCATATTGCATAAAATTTTCGTTTCCAATTGTTGTATTTTTCCATTTATATTATCTCCTGCATATTATTTTGCTTGAATTTCTATTTTGAATAGCATTCTAGGCAATAAAAAATGCAGGCCAAACCCCACAATGTGGCTTTTGGTCTGCATACATACAATTTGGAAACATTCATATTAAAGACATAGTTAAATAAAGGTATAGTTAAATAACCAATATCCTCACCGTAACTAATGAATGCTCAATATCGTATAAATAAGCACAACAAAAAAGCCTATCATCGGGTATAGATTCTGCTTTTTTTATTGCCAGCTTATCTTAAACGCATTGAGGCTGTCATAGTTTCGGTTCCTCCTACATCTTTGTTTATATCAATTTATAGTATAACACAACAAGATGATATGTTCAATATAAAAGTTATGGAATGAGACTCATACTTCCAATTCGATGCCAGATTTAAAGGATATGACGAAGTTTTCTTCATAGACTGTAACGCTCTGGATTATCTTCCTTAGTAGCAAGCGATTAGCTTTCACAAAATCTTCTGTTTGTAGTTTTAAAAATTCATCAGGATTTTCTAACTCAACCTCAAAATATTTCATTTTACATTCCCTCATTTCATTTATTGATAAATTGAGTTTGCAAAAAAGAGTGGACAATTTTTGTCTACTCTTAACCTTTAAAATAGTTTTTTTTAATCGATTTGAAGTTGCCTAAATTATTACTTATTCGGTAAAATGAAGTATTGCTTTCAACAGATTTCCTTCAACTACACTTCACTTGATTCAAACAAGGTGGGTACATTTCTATTCCCACAAACTCCTTGTCAATGGAAACAAACACGTACCCACAGGGTAAATGGAAATAGAAACTGATAATTTCTAGCTATCACTTCTACTCATTCCAAAAATTTTCTCACTCTGATACTTACCCACCATAAAGCAAAAAGCCTTGCAATCAAGGCTTTCATTATCCCTTTCGTTCAAAGGTTTCTAAGCTTTTACGAGCAGAGCGACACACTCAGCGGTTCGCTATCTCCGTTCTGTCTGCGTGCTAGCACTTGTCAATCACGGACAGCTATCGCATGGGCGGAAGTAAATGCTAATCTTCGTCGTTTTACTCCTTGACTAGCAAACTTACCGCCTCAACATGTCCTGTATGTGGAAATAAAACACGATTAAAGATAAGGGAAGATACTGAATTAAAAAAATTCCCCCTCTATTGTCCGAAATGCAGACAAGAAAATTTAATTGAAATAAAGCAGTTCAAAGTAACTGTGATTACAGAGCCAGACGCAAAGACGCAGAGCCGATAAAATGAGATTAATACAATCTCATTTTATCGGCTCTTTCCGTTATGTATGGATTCTTTTAATTAGTCTTCGATGTTTCTTGCTTCGTTGATACCGCTGGCTAAAGATTCCATTAAGGATAGTTCTTTGTCTGTAAAGCTATCCATGTATTTCTCTATCTGTAATCGTCGGGTGCTTTTTACCAAGTTATTAGCAGGTAAGAAAAATTCATCAACGGAAACATGAAGTAACGATACAAGGTCATAAAGAACTTGTATGCTGGGGTGTTGCCCTTTATTTTCAATATTAGTTAAGTACCGTGGGTCAATTTCAATCAATGCTCCCACTTGTTCACGAGTTAAACCTCGTTTCAATCGAGCTTCTTTAATGGCTAAACCAAAGGCTCTAAAATCATATTTATCTTCTTTTTTACGCATAGTAGACCACCTCTATACATTTTATTGTTCCTACTGAATTAAAAACAGGTATAGAAAAACGTGTTATATGGTTTATAGGTTTATATTTAATAAAAAGCACTACTAAACGCCAATAAAAAAAACCGTTATATGGTAGTGCTATTTACGCTGTTAAAATATTGTATATTACTTCCAAATGGCGGTTTGTTGGAGGTCAACGTCGCCATGAAGTACATCATATACAATAAATTTCCTTACATTGGGTTCTTGTCAAAAAAAGTCGTCTATCTGCAATAGATAAGTACGTCCACCAATGTGGTTTTATAAATCATATAGATAGAATAACAGAAGCATGTAAACAGAGAAATAAATCTGTTTATATGCTTTTTTGGCTATTCAGAACTTTTTTACAAAGTTTATTTATCAGTAATGCAACAAATCCCCCTTTCACATTGGGACTAAGAGTGAAAGGAGATAAACGAGCAAGGTCACTTCCTTTCCTAGACAGAAAGGGGGTGAGAAACATGAAACCATCTTCTTTTCAGACCACAATAGAAAATCAGTTTGACTATATCTGTAAACGTGCTATGGAAGACGAGCGAAAGAATTATATGCTTTATCTTTCAAGGATTGCAAAGCGTGAGGTGTCCTTTTCGGATGTTGGCGATTATCTTGTTAGCCAGTTTGCGACAACAGATAACTATTCAACTGACTTTCAGATTTTTACACTCAATGGGTTATCAGTAGGCGTTGAAAATGATTTGTTGAGTGAAGCATTACGTGAGTTGCCAGACAAGAAACGTGAAATTCTACTGCTGTTTTACTTTATGGACATGAGCGATTCAGAAATTGCAGACCTGTTGAAATTGAACCGTTCTACTGTCTATCGGCATAGAACCAGTGGACTAGCCTTAATTAAAAAGTTTATGGAGGAATTTGAAGAATGAAAACACAATATCCTATGATTCCCTTTCCTCTCATTGTAAAGGCAACAGATGGCGATACCGAAGCGATTAACCAGATTCTACATCATTACAGAGGGTACATAACGAAGCGTTCCCTACGACTTATGAAAGATGAATATGGCAATCAAAGTATGGTCGTTGATGAAGTCTTACGTGGAAGAATGGAAACCAGACTGATTACAAAGATTTTGTCATTTGAAATTAAGTAATATCCTCTCTCCTTTCGTGGAAGCGTGCTAAACCATTCCACGCTTCCCGAACAGGGAGGTTTGTTATTCCACCAAAGCATATTGAGCTTTCAATGTGTTTTGATAGGCTAACGAGCCATTGTTCTTTGAAAACTGAATAAAAGTAATCGAATACGTTTCGATAAGAAAAGAGCCAACGGAACTAACCGCCATGACCTATCTTATAAAGATAGCGAGCGATTCATGTTAGTGATCCGAGAAGCAATCTTTAGCAGGATTGCCTGCAACGACATTCTTATCGTGATAATGATACTCCCATACAGTCAATAGTCCGAGCGTGATAAAACCGTCGCAGGCAATGAGTATGGCTACATGAGAACCATGCAGGGGTGGAACTCCCGTGAGCTTTGCTAAAGCTGTTCGATTGCTGGTAAAACAACTTTTATGAAATCCAAATAAGTGATTTGGAAAGGAGGATTTTATGAAGCAGACTGACATTCCTATTTGGGAACGTTATACCCTAACCATTGAAGAAGCGTCAAAATATTTTCGTATTGGCGAAAACAAGCTACGACGCTTGGCAGAGGAAAATAAAAATGCAAATTGGCTGATTATGAATGGCAATCGTATTCAGATTAAACGAAAACAATTTGAAAAAATTATAGATACATTGGACGCAATCTAGCGTCGCCAAAGGGTCTTGTATATGATAAAATAGTATTAAGTCGTATCAAGGCTCTTTCCATAAAGGAAAGGAGCAAATGCCATGTCAGAAAAAAGACGTGACAATAAAGGTCGAATCTTAAAGACTGGAGAGAGCCAACGAAAAGACGGAAGATACTTATACAAATATATAGATTCATTTGGAGAACCGCAATTTGTTTACTCGTGGAAACTTGTGGCTACAGACCGAGTACCAGCAGGAAAGCGTGATTGTATCTCACTTAGAGAGAAAATCGCAGAGTTACAGAAAGACATTCATGATGGTATTGATGTTGTAGGAAAGAAAATGACACTCTGCCAGCTTTACGCAAAACAGAACGCTCAAAGACCAAAGGTTAGAAAAAACACTGAAACTGGACGCAAATATCTTATGGATATTTTGAAGAAAGACAAGTTAGGTGTAAGAAGTATTGACAGTATTAAGCCATCAGACGCTAAAGAATGGGCTATTAGAATGAGTGAAAATGGTTATGCTTATCAAACCATCAATAACTACAAACGTTCTTTAAAGGCTTCATTCTATATTGCTATACAAGATGATTGTGTTCGGAAGAATCCATTTGACTTTCAACTGAAAGCAGTTCTTGATGATGATACTGTCCCTAAGACCGTACTAACAGAAGAACAGGAAGAAAAACTGTTAGCCTTTGCAAAAGCTGATAAAACCTACAGCAAAAATTATGATGAAATTCTGATACTCTTAAAAACAGGTCTTCGTATTTCAGAGTTTGGTGGTTTGACACTTCCAGATTTAGATTTTGAGAATCGTCTTGTCAATATAGACCATCAGCTATTGAGAGATACTGAAATTGGGTACTACATTGAAACACCAAAGACCAAAAGTGGCGAACGTCAAGTTCCTATGGTTGAAGAAGCCTATCAAGCATTTAAGCGAGTGTTAGCGAATCGAAAGAATGATAAGCGTGTTGAGATTGATGGATATAGTGATTTCCTCTTTCTTAATAGAAAGAACTATCCAAAAGTGGCAAGTGATTACAACGGCATGATGAAAGGTCTTGTTAAGAAATACAATAAGTATAACGAGGATAAATTGCCACACATCACTCCACATAGTTTGCGACATACATTCTGTACCAACTATGCAAATGCAGGAATGAATCCAAAGGCATTACAGTACATTATGGGACATGCTAATATAGCCATGACGCTGAACTATTACGCACATGCAACATTCGATTCTGCAATGGCAGAAATGAAACGCTTGAATAAAGAGAAGCAACAGGAGCGTCTTGTTGCTTAGTAGTACAAATGAATTTACTACTTATTTACCACTTCTGACAGCTAAGACATGAGGAAATATGCAAAGAAACGTGAAGTATCTTCCTACAGTAAAAATACTCGAAAGCACATAGAATAAGGCTTTACGAGCATTTAAGAAAATATAAAAAGATAATTAGAAATTTATACTTTGTTTAATTGATAAATTGTAAAATATAGTGCAACAAAAAAATCCCAAGTGCTCTACGCAACTTGAGATTAATGAGTTCTTTTTTGACAGAGCTTTTTCAAATGCTGAACATCCACCTTAGAACTATCCATCAAGGGAATGGCATCGATCGTATGCCAGTACTTGGGCTGCTCAGTGGCTAGTAAAACACTAGCAATCGACTTCTTAGCTTCTGATAAGGATATACTGTCTTTTAAAACAAGAAAGGCATGCACTTCATCACCAGCCAGATGACTGCTCAACTTGAGACAAAAGGCATCTTTTACGAAAGAACAAGAGAGTAGTTTTTGTCTAATAGTTGGCAAATGCAACTTGGTTCCAGCATAATTAGCCCAATCAGATGGTCGCCCTTCTAAAATTAATCCTGCTTTTGAAAAATGACCATAGTCTTCTACCGTAAAGGGGCATCTTACTCCGACAGCCGCATAAGGAGTTGTAACATAAATTTTATTGTTTCTCAGCTTTATTTGGACATTTTTAAAAGCTCGACCAACCAAATTGGGATACTCTAAAACCTCTCTGCCCTTACACCAGCTGATGAAACTTAATTCACTAGCGCCATAAAAAACAATAATGTCGCAGGTCGGTTGCCTGTCATAAAGGTCACGAATCAGAGGAACTGGCAAGGTTTGAGAAGAACTGATGATATAAGACAAGTCAAGCTCCCTACTGTTTAAATGACTTGCTAGAACTTGTAGAAGGCTTGGTAAGAGATACAGATGACTAACTTGGCAGGTCTGACATAATTGCACCCAACTTCTCGGAGATGGTTTATCACTAATAATCAATTGCCCACCTTCATAAAGGACAGCCAAAGCCATGTTAAGGTTCCCTGAAAAACTAAAATTGCCTTTTAAAAATAAAGACGTTTTCTGGTCTATATGAAAAATGCGATTTTGCTCAGCAAAAAAGTCCACCCAAGAGGACATGGTTCGCCACAAAATCTTGGGTTTTCCACTTGTTCCCGAAGTCAAAATTCCAAAATCTGCTTCTAAACGTAAATCGGAGGCACTCGTTTCAGACGCTAAGGCCAGTCGGACTTCTGGTGACAAATTAGGATGACAAATAACAGGTTTTATGCCTAATGACAAAGCTGCTAAAAAAATCATCAACTGATCAAGCGGATAGTACTCTACGATAAAGCAAACGTCAGATGACTTTGAATCAAGTGTTGTCTGATTCATCATCCTTAATAAATCGCCGTAAGTGTAAGATTTGTCATCAATTACCAAAGCCTGCCGATGAGGATTCTGTTGAGCCCAAGCTTTTATTTTTTGAATCATGTTAAACTCCCACCCTTTCAATGAGGAAAGATATACCAACTCCTCCAGCACCGGCAATAGCACAAAGTCCATACCGCCCTTTTTGTAAACGGAGCGCCTGCATTACATGTAAAAGATTGATTGCCCCTGAACAACCATAAGGGTGACCATAAGCTAAGGCACCACCAAATAGATTGTAGCGGTTTACAGCTTCGGGAAAATGTCTTTGAAAGATACAATCAATCACTGAAAATGCTTCATTCCATTCAATAGCATCTATATCCGACATTGAAAGATTGACTTTCTTCAATAATTTTAGAGTTGCTTTGTAAACTAATTCAGGACTGAAACGAGGATCTCCTGCTACCTGAGCCATGTCACAAATCTTAAACTCACCGACTTGATGGCTCAATAAAAGAAAAGCAGCACCATCATGTGTTAAACAAGAGTTTGCGGCACTGGTCAGACTGTCTGGACCTAAGATTGGAGGAATACGACTTAACAGTTTTTCTGAAATCTTAGGTCGAATCCCCTCATCCTTTTTCCCAGGCATTTCTAGGATAATAGGAGATAGAGCCCCTGTCTCCAAGGCCTTCTGCGCTTTAGCATGGCTCTTTAGAGTCCATTGATACAATTCTTTTTGAGTAACCCGATATTTTTGAGAGACCCGTTCGGCCCCTCTTATCATAGCTAGAGAATCCGTACTATCTGGTGAAAACTGAGCAACGTAGTAACTCCCTGTACGATCATCCTTGTCGGCATAAGTTCGCAAAGGTTGTAAGGATGAACTTTCAATGCCGCCTGCAATAATATTTTCCGATAAACCAGCCCTTATCTTAGCAAAAGCAAAACCAAGGGCGGCGCTTGCTGAAGCACACTGCATATCAATAGTTGTCGCAGGAACAGTTTCAGAATAATCGGACAAAAGTCCAGTTAAACGACCAATATTGCCACCTGTTCCAACAGCATTTCCGCAAATAATGTCATCAATGTGACATTCTGGATAACGCTTCTTTAAGGCATTTAAAATTCCAGCACCTAAATATTCTGGTCGCGTATTAGCGTATTGCTTTTGAAACAGTCCAATGGGTGTCCTTAATCCCGCTTGAATATATACATCTGCCATTAAACACTCTCTCCTTTTACTATGATAGTATCCCCTCTACACAGATAGAAGTCCTTTTGATGACAATAAAGTGATAATCTTTCTTGCGCATAGGCTGGCGCTAAAAAACGTAAGGATAAGACAGAAACTCTTTGTGGTAGAACCTGTCTCAAATAGTCTAAATAAAGACAGGCTGGAATTAAAAAGGGAGCCTGCTGATGTAAGGGATTGTAATCTCCAATTGCACTCACAAACTGCAGGATATCTGCCTTGGTAAATTGGACATCCGATAGAAAAGTAGCTGAGGATATATCTAGTTTATCTTGTGATTTTCTTCCAAAAGACGACGGTCTTTTCAATAAAAAGGTTGCTCTTAATGCCTCTCCACCTTTTACGAGTAAAATCTCCCGCAATCTTTTTTGATGTCTTAAAATAAGGGTTTGGTCTACTGCTTTCGTTTCTTGCCATTGTAGTTTTACAAGTAAACTATCTTTGGGTAAATCTGTATTCGATGATATCAATAGTGAAAATAATTTTCTCATCATCATTCTCCAGTAAAAAATATGAGTAAACCTATAAAAATATATAAGTTAACCATTTTATACTATAAAAAACTGGTCATATTGTCAATGATGAGTCAAAGATGCAAATAGCAGTGAGTCAAATGGCATGAAATTGCTAATGAACAAAAAAAATCCCAAGTGCCATAAGCAACTTGAGATTTTCTTTCTGTCTGGGCATGCCTGAGTGATTCAGGACTTTTGATTATTTTTCTTTTTGATCTTTGTGATCTTTTTTATTTTTCTTCTTACGTCCGTTACGGCCAAGTCCTAGACCTGTTACCGATACGGTAAAGCCTGCGATGTTGATGGTTTCTTCAATCTTACCTTTGCTTGCTTCTTCCTCATTTGAGAGATTAATTGGCATCTTGTGTTTAGAGCCTTTACCCTCAGCTTGACCTGAAACAGGTGCTTCAAAGTCATCGCCTGGTCCATAGGTTGTTGGACCGTCATGAGATTCAGAAGCTTCTTCGACTTGGTCAAGTACTTCTAAATCTTGAACATCTTCAACGACAATGTCATCTGCCTTATCTTCCTTAGGCTTACCGTTAATATCGCCTGTAAGTGGGATATAGACAACTGTTTCTTCGAGATTACGTTGTCCAACGGTCTTACCTTCAACTTTATCCTTGTCAGCGCTGTAGCCTTCTACTTCAGGTGTAACAACTGTTTCAAACTGACCTTTATTTGAAGTCCAGTAGCTTGAACCGAGTTCTTCACCTGTCACCTTATCAATGGTCAAACTACGTGTCCATTGAGCGGTTTGGATGTTATTGGCAGGAAGGTCTGCTTGACCATCACTTGATTCGTAGAGAACTGTGAAGGTGACATCTTTGATATAGTTTTCACGTTCTGGCCATTTGGCACCATCTGGATCTGTTGGGTTAATTGGTTTACCAGCTTCTTGGATGTTATCTGGGCCTACTTGAACAGTACCATGACGAAGGGTAACCATGAAGTTTTGGTCAACATGTGAATCGCCATCAAAGATCACACCGTTTGTGAAGCCATCAGCAAGAAGGGTATAACCACGGTCGCTATAGTACTTGATACGTTCGATTGTTGAGTATTCAATCACTTCACCTGATTTACCAAGCAAGTCGACCACTTCAAGTTTCTTACGAGTTGTACCGTCAACATAAGTGACTGTAGCCTTCTGAGCATCCTTGAGGTAAGTAACCACTTCCATGATTTCAGGAGTTTCCACAGAAACCTCTGTCATTTCAGCGACTTCCATACGGTCTGGTGTAAATCCGACAACCTCTGGTGAAGGAACCGCTGAGAAGCCAGCTTGAGTACTTGACCATGCTTCATAATTGATAGCACCTGTCACAAGGTTAACATTAGCCAAACGTTTGAAATCAAGAACTTCAACGTAGTCGTCGCTAGCCAAACCACCTTCTTCGAAGACATACTGGATGGTACGTGTCACATCGGCACGGTTTTCAAGCATCTCTACGCTATTTGGCCAAACTGGACTATTCACATCGTTTGGATCTACGACTTCACCTGCAACTGGTGCTGGCATATCTGGGTCGATAAGAACCAAACGTTCACGAAGAACCACTTCGAAGACTTGATCAAAGTCAGAATCACCGTTGTAAGTGTGGTCAAAGGCTTCTGCATAACCATCGTTGACAAGTTCATAACCTTGTTTGAGCAAGTTTGCGATTTGTTCATCAGTAGAGTAGTCAATCTTCTCACCTGAGCTTCCGACGACAACATCACGAGTCAATTCTGACTTATCAAGCTCATTCATGTAAAGGATAATAGCTTTTTGCTCATCCTTAGCATAAACCACGTTGGTATCTTGACCTGGGTGTTCTGGAGTAATAAAGGCCTTTTCAGAAATGTAACCAAGAACATCTGGAACGACTGTTTCCATAGCCATGGTTGGATCTTCAGGATCGTTGTTGTAGCTTGGAGTAGGTGCATTTTCAATAGGTGTACCATACTCATCTACTGGAATAATCTTACCAAGCTCTGTGTAAGTTACTGTATCTTCCACTTCTGGAAGGTCTGGGCGAACTTCAAGTCCACCAGCTTGACGTTTATCTGCATAGAAGCCTTCAACAACTGGGACGTCTACAACATCATAAGTGAAGCTGTCTTGATCCCATGTGCTCGTTTCTTCCACTTGGTTAAATTTACCATGGAAGCTGAAGCTGTCTTGGATATTGATAACAGGATCCTTGTAACCTGCACCTTGGAAGGTAACCGTTTGTTTGGTATCTTGAGTAATATCTTCCAAGATTGGCTCATAAACCAAGGTTTGGTCAAGACTGAGGTCAATAGGCAAGACCAATGCACTCTCAGCTTGGTAACCCGCAAGCTCTGGTGCCAATGTCTCAATAACTTGCGTAGCATCCTTAGGATCATTGGCAAAAGGAACAGGCTCTGCATCTGCGATTGGATTTCCAAAGGTATCAACAGGAATGATTCTACCAAGTTCCTTGTAGGTAACATTATCTGTAGCCTCTGGTTTATCAGGTGTTACCACCTGCATACCGGCAACTGCCTTGTCAGCATAATAGCCTTCTATCACAGGAACAGTAACCTTAGCAAAGGTATGGCTGTCTTGGTCCCAAGTATAAGTGTCTTCTGCCTGATTATATTTACCAGTGAAGCTGAATTCAGACTGGATATTAACAGATGGTGTGGCTGCGCCAGCTCCCTTGAAGAAGACAGTTTGCAAGGTTGGTTGCGTCACATCTTCAAGGATTGGAGCGTATTCAATGAGAATGTCATCTGTCAAATTTTCAGGAAGAACACTCTCTTGGACTGGACGGTAGCCAGGAATATGAGGTACGAGTGTCTCACTGACCTTAGTTGGATTGTTGGCATCATTGTTAAAGGTTGGCGTTGGAACGTTCGGAATCAAGCGTCCGTTAGCATCAATAGGAATAATCTTACCAAGTGGCATGTAGGTAACAGTTTCTTCCATATTGTCTTCTGTTACATCTCTACCCTTAACGTCCACTTTATCGGCATAATAACCTAAAACAACTGGTGCGTAGATGTCATAATATTTTGTTTTGTTTGGAGACCATTCAGTTTCATCAACAAGCTCTCCTGAGACCTTGTCAAAGGTAAGGGTACGTACCCAATAAGCCTTTTGAACATCAGCATCTGGCAAATCCGCATTGCCATCTGTACTCTTGTAAAAGACTGTGAAGCTTACTTCTTTCTCGTAAGCATACTTAGATGGCCACTTAGGTCCATCTGGATTATTAGGATTGATTGGAGTATCTGGGACTTGTTCATGATCAGGCCCTACCTTGGCAACATCGTGTTGCAAGAGGACAAACCACTCTTGATCATCAATATCCTTATCATCAAAAATGGCATCTTTAGGGAATTCGTCCTGAATCAAGTCATACCCCATGTCCTTGAAAGTCTTGATACGTGTTGCTGTTCCGTATTCAATCGCTTCACCCAATTCCCCGGTCAACTGGTCACTAACCAAGTAAGCACCAGTAGTTTCATCAATATAAGTGATGCTGGCTTTCTTGAAAATTTTACGATACACAACCGGAGTATCCCCTCCTGGTTTGTTCGGTACTACACTTTTAATATCTGTCATATAATCTTGAACAGCTGGTGTTGCTGTCTCACCCGCCTTTCGTGGATCTTTTTTGTTATTGTTATACTGCTTAGTCAAAGCACCTGGAATATATTCCCCATCTTCTGTCACAGGGATAATGCGTCCCAATTTCCTATAGGTCACATGTTCCGTTACCGTTGGCACATAGGGTGTGACAACGTTAAAACCCGCTTCTTTTTGGTCAGCGAAATAGCCCTGGACAACTGGTACCGATATCTTAGGATAGGTATAACTGTCCTTGTCCCATTCGATTAAGCCAGTCTTCCTATCTCTAGTTCCTGTAAAGACATGGTTTTCCATGACTTCAGGGTCTGGAGTTTTAGAATCTGCTCCTTGAAAAATAATCTCTTGCTTTGATGGAATCCTCACGGTTTCTGATTGGGCATGATTATCAAAGAGGGCTTCGTCTGCTCTAGCAAAATCTAATGGAGAGGGGGCACTGTGGTCAGAGCGACTTTTTGGGTTAGTCAATAATTTAGAAAGATCTATAGTATCAACTAAATCAGAGTCCGCTGATTTATGTGCAATATGCTCTTCGGCAGTTCTTGCCGCTGCTTCAGTCGCATCTTCCCTATAGGCTCTCAAAAATACTCCCCCTTTCTTCTTTTTATGAGAAATAAAATCCTATACTTGCTAAGTTCTCATGGAAATCTTTTCTATTAAGATTTCATTTTCCCTCGGAGAAGCTAACAAGTTCTTATCAAAGATTAAAATTTTTGATATCTCTTATATATACTATAATACGAGAATCGAATTTTTACAAGTAAGGTGTAAGAACTTTAATCATTTTAACCCCTAAGTGAAAAAATAGTGCTTTAATGTGCAATATCTATCAAGTAGTTTATGAAAGTGACATCAAAATGAGATTACCCCGATAACTTAAATGATGAGTCTTTAATGGAGTTTTCTCTCCCTAAAGACACTCTCATAAGAAATACACTATAAACTATCACAACTACTTCTCATCTTTGAATGGCTAGAGCCTTACTGTATTTGTTAAAGAAATGGCCTATTAGGAATGACACAGGCCAAGCCTGCGACTAGTCCTCGACTAGGGATGCCAATAAATAACTGGTATTACTCCTAGTATAGATTGACTTTGACGCTTCGTCAATAGATTGGAACCATTTAATGAAATTCCCCAGTTTCTCAAGTTTCTCGTATTAAGTTATAAATAACTAATAGCTTTTTTAGCATGATTACTTTTTCATGGAACTACAGATGTAATGATTACTATCAGACTATCATGACTAACTCAAGATGGTTTTAAAATCACTTGTTCAGCCATCATTAAATCCTTAACGAAATCCGAACATGCCATAAAAACCGAGACTACTGTCTCGGTTCATACAGTTTGGAAACGATTAGATTTGTCCTCGGCCTTGAGCGTCAAAGTAAACCCACCATCCTGGACTCACTTCAACCCAACGGTTAACAGCCATCTCACCTGAATTTGGATCATAGTAACGAACAACGCCGTTCACACGAACCAAATGACCTTTGATTTGCTTACCATTGTTATCAAAGAGGAGGTTTTGACCATTGATAGTAACCATGCCTTTGACAGCATTACCATTACCATCGAAGTAATACCAGCTACCATCGATTTCATGGAATTGATTACGGTAAAGCTCACCTGAATTTACATCATAGTAACGAAGGTTGCCATCAACATTAGCCAAAGCACCTTTCACTTGACGACCATTTTGATCAAAGTAGAGGTTTTGACCATTGATATTTTGTGAACCTTTTACGGCTGCTCCATCATTATTGAAGTAAGCCCAAACACCTGGTTCAATTTCAACAAAACGGTTGCGAGCCATTTCACCTGAGTTTGCATCATAGTAACGGATTGTTCCATTCTCGTTAACAGTACGCCCTTTAACTTGGACACCATTGTTATCGAAGAAGAGTTCTTGACCATTGATGTTTTGGTGACCTGTCACACGTTTACCATTACCATCGTAGTATGCCCAAACGTTATTACCAATTTGTACGAATTGGTTGCGGCCTGATGTATTGTTATTGTTGTTATCTGGTTTTGGATCTTGTTTACCGTTTGCATTCAAGACACCGTTTTGGTCGTAGTAGAATACTTGACCTCTACGGTTTTGACGGTAACCATCACGCAATTGCACCCCATTAGCGAGGAAGAAGTATTGTTTACCATCGATAGTCTTTTCACCGATTGCCATACGGCCTGTATTATCAAAGTAGTAGACATTTCCGTCGTTATCTTTGATGAAGGCATTCTTAGCATATTGACCATTGTTATAACGGTATCTTACAGAGAAGAGACGTTTTTCAAACTTACCACTACCATCACCGTTTTGGTTATCACCATTAGTTGATTGGTTGCTTCCGACAACTTTTGGAAGGCTAACCTTACCACCATTTGTACCGTAGTAACCGTTGAGACCATTCTTAAGCACGTACTCTGAACCACGGTCAAGAATGTTAGTACCATTCATGTACTTCGCAGACCACTTCGTAATCTTCTCGTCAGTAGTCATGCGTTTACCGTTAGAGATTTGAACACGGTCAAAGATTTGTGGGTAGAGACGTTTCAATTCATCAAGGAAGGCACCACCATATTTACCTTGGTAGTCATTACCAAAGGTACGTGTTTTAGCGGCATAGAGGCTGTGGTTGATGATTGCGCCATCTTTAGTTTCACCATAGTTATTAACACGAGTTGCAGTAACTACTTCGTCACCTGGAAGGCTGTAGATTTGGTCTGGAACCCAGTCAGCAATCGTTGAGATACCTACAGCGTGGAGTGATTTAAGAGCTGCTTTCAAGTCAGCCAATGAACCGTACTTGTTGTCCTTACTCATACCAATATCATAACGGTCTGTAAAGGCATAACCATTTTGGATTACTGAGTCAAGGAAAGTACCATCATCACTTGAAACGTATTGTGGTGCAAGTTCGAATGATGTAATACCCCATGATTTGAAGAGACTAGCATTTTCAGCAATCTTCTTATTAGTGTATTGTGATGGATTTTGAACGAAGTCTTGGAAGTTAGAGAAACCTTCGTAGATAACTTGTGAATCAAGGGCAGCATTTGATTCGTAAACCAAACCACTGCTGTTCTTTTCTTTACTTGGTGCTACACGCACATCTTGATTTTCAGAAGCACCTACTGGTACCCAAACGGCAAGGTAACCATCAACTTGAGGGTTACGGATACCACGGATTTCGTTTGCATTGAATGTCAAATTACCGTTACCATCAGTGTATTTGACAATGCCGTTAGCATCGCTATCATTCAAGTAAGTAGCCACACCATCGTTTGTTGTCAAAAGCAATGGACGATAAGCTTGGTTACGGTGAGCCGCACCCATGTTAATTGTCAAGTTGCTTGTCAAACGAAGGGCAGGTTGGTTTGAAACGATAACTGCCATACCTTGGTTACGTGTTTCAGCTGTACCAGCATCAGAAGCACTGTTAGCACCTGTACCATAACGTACAGAAGTCAAGACTCCTGCAGCATCCCAACCATTAGTATTACCATAACCGATGTAGTTAACCTTCATATCTTGACCACCAGCTGCATAGCGGATACGGCCTTTCAAGAGGGTTTCAATAGCATCATAATATGGTGATTTTTTAGCCATATATTGACCATCATCTGTGTACATGTCTCCATAGTAAACACGTGGCACAGTGTCCTTATGTGTAAGCATCAAGGCATATGCTGATGGGATGTTATATTGTGTGTATTGCTTGTTGGCACTACGCATGTCTCTGTTGTAGATTTCAAAGGCTTTCTTCATTTCATCAAGAGTGAAGGTATTCCCTGTTGATTGAGGGTTGATTTCATTTTTGATGATTTGACCAATGATTGATTGTACCTCTGAATCGTGGGCACGAACAAATGAGTAGTTAGCCATACGTTTAGAGTTTTTACCACTTTCAGAACGGTCATTTAAACTATTTGAAATGAGTGGTTCAACTCCTGAACGGTTACCGATTGGACGCAAGAGTGAATATACCAATGCTAAGTGCATAGGGTCATCCATTGGCAACTGAGCACCCTTTGTATCTTCATTGTAGTAGGCATCGTTGTGAGACCATGCTTCCAAGATAGACAAGTGTTTAATAGCTTGTTCTTGGCTTTGGTCAGAACCATACTTAGCTTTGAAGTAATCTGAAGCAATTTGAAGAAGGTCAGCATTGACATTATCCACGGCATCGACACGAACACCATCGAAGTTTTCATCTTCAGAACCACCTGTAATAGTACCGATGTTCATGATGTAGTGGAGCCAGTTCAACTGCTCAGCTTGAACCGCTGGGTTTGAATTGTCGATATCATTAGCCAACAAGAATTCAAAACCACCGTTACTTGTATCCTTAGTATACTTAGGATTGCGTTTACCTGTTTGGCTAGTTGGTGTGCGGTTCAAGAGACGATAGTCAGAGTTAGCATAACTTGTACGGCTACTGTTGTTGTAAAGAAGGGCACCGCCTTGCAAGTGGTCGCTATTATCAAGGTTCTCAGAAGTTGAGTTCCAACCTGGTTGTGTTTTGACAAAATTTTTGATGGTAGTACGCAACCAATCCGTGTTCCCTTCACGCGCAATACGTTCTTCGATACGTTTTTGCACTTCAAGGGCTGCTTGATCCATCTGTGTTTGTGAACTATATGATGTAAAGGTTTGGTTTGTTCCCAACCCTTTTTCTTTCATGTAGTTGAGGTAGCTGGCTTGGATAGCCTTGCTTGGCCACCAAACAGTCAGCAATGGACGTTTGTCATTTTCAGTTGAGGCTGTCCACTCTTTACCGTCTTTCAAAATTTCTTTAGGACGGTACCATGTGTTGGCAGTGAAGTAGCCATCAACAAGTTCGATATCTTTATCAGTTGTACCATAAAAGGCATTTTTATCACCATTTACAGTAACATTTGTGTTGGTTGTGCTATCAGCTGCTGAACCAGTACCACCATTTTTATCGAAACGGTATTCTTTTTGGTTAGACAATTCACCAGTTTCAGCGTTGAAGTATTGGCTGCCGCCGTTACGTTCAAGGACATAGTTCTTACGAATAGTGCCATCATCTTCAACGTAGTATTGTTTACCATCGATTGTTTTGATGTGGCTTGGACCATCAGTTACGACATTGTTAGTTGCTGGAAGGTCGTTATTTACTACTGTGACAGTATTGTTGGCATTGTTAGTATTGCCGTTAACTGGGGTAGCACGACGGCCTCCTGTAGGACCACGTCGAGCACCAGTCGCACGACGTTCACGTGTCGCTGCGCGATCAGTAACTGTTGTTGTGTCAGTTGTAGTGTTGTTATTTGTCGTATCAACAGCTGTATCATTGGTTGCTGTTGTATCTGTTGTAGTTGCCGCACGATCAGTACCGACAGTCGCTGCCGTATCAACAGCATTCGCTGCAACTGTATTTGTTGTATCAGTTGTCAAATCGAAAGTTGCTGTTGGAGCGGCTTGATCAGTTGCGACATCGTTTGTCGCTGCAACTGCTGTAGTTGGATCCTGAGCAGCCGTTGTATCGTTAGATACAGTACCCGTATCAACAGTAATATCGGGGATGGCTACAGTAGCATCCGTGTGTTCGTCGGCCTGAACGACACCGTCGTTAGTCCCTAAAGAAACAGCTGAGACCGCACCTACTGACAATCCTGTCACGGCGATGGTTACCCATTGTTTCTTAACTTTGTGCATTTTATAATGTACTTTTTTGTCCATATAAAAAGACTCCTTTTTCCCATTAATAGCTTAATTCTAAAACATTGAAAGCATTTTTTCAATAAAATCTGATGAATTTTCATAATTTTTAGAAAAGTCACTTCAATTTTTTAAGACAATTAGTTAGAGATGAGTATTTTGAAATAGAAAATCAGCCATTTTGTTTGTACTTAAAGAGAAATAAAGGATGATACTACTGCTATTTAGAATGACTATTGACAAACCATCAATTTTAATACTAAGGCAAGGAAATCTAATGGAAAAAGACCAAATCCTTAAGGCTCTTTCTCCTCAAAACACAAAAAACACCACCCTAGTCGACCCCTTAGGTCACTAAAGATGGTGTCTTTTTTAGGGGAGCTTCTCATAGAAAGAGTAAATTCTAACTATCTAAGCTATTCTCTACTTTCTGAGGTTTATGAGATTCAAGTTCGGTCACTTTAGTGTCAGAAAAAGACACTTTCCTTCAAAAATGAAGGGGAATACAAACCAGATTATAGGGCCACAATTCATCACAAAAAAATCTCTCAAAATCTTATACAACCTGCTGAAACCAAGGAAAAAAGAGTATAATTAAAGTGAAAAAGTTAGTCTATTTAGCAACAAATAGAGGGGTAGGTGAGAAAAATGCCAGTAAAAAATACAAACTCCAAGACAAACCAAGATAAGAGAAATAGTGGTCAAGAGGTCACTAATCCAGGCAGTCTTAAGCAAAATTCTCAAGAAAACAGATTTGCCACTGTTCTCCTGTCAGTCGCATTTTATATCGCTTTGGTTTATCTTGCCTTGTTTTTACTTTTGGGGCTGTCAAATCCTTTGGGAATGCTTGTAATCATTTTTTTAGGTTATAGCTTGATTAGTTTTGTCATTGCAACCATCTTAATAGGAATAGGCCGTAAAAAAGGTAATAAATACTTTTTATACACTAGTGTTGGTTTTTACCTAGCCTCAGTCCTTTTGGCTTATGACCCTGACTGGGGAGTGTTTCGAATCATACCGATTCTCTTAACCCTTCTTGTAACAGTGGGCACAGTGATGTATAAAAAAGTAGAGAAATAAAGAGAGAGGATATGGTTTTCCGCCGTATCTTCTTTTCATTTTAAGCTATCCAATCCCAAACAAGACATAACAAAAAGTAGATTAGGGTCAGGTCCTAATCTACTTTTATTTTAGATATTGAATGTTAAGCTCATAAGTCTAATAAGTTTTCCAAATGCGTAACGGCATCTGCAAAGTTATCTACGACGTAAGTTGCTGCTTCTTTGACGACCTCTGGGGCATGTGACATACAGTAAGAGATGTCTGCCACCTCAAACATGGAGATGTCATTACCTGAATCACCAAATGCTACAACTGGTTGATAATGCCTTTTTAAAAGCTCTAATCCGCTTCCCTTAGAAACCCCTTTGGCAGTCACTTCTATACGCGTGCTCCCTGATTGGAAAAATTCTAAATTAGGAAAACGAGCTTTAAGTTCTTGGACATAGGTCGCAGCCTTGTCTGCCTCTGGTCGAAGGTTAAATTTGTAAAGACAACGTTGGCGAACATTTTCATAAAGATTGTCCATACAGAGGATGGGCATATTCCATAAACGACGCTTATCCTCATGATTAAAATTCCCAACTCTTTCCTGATTATCTAGAGCATCGAAAGTAATTGATTCTTCCTTGAGATATTTCAATAAGTTATCAACATCCGTTGGAGGTAATGTTTTCGAAAATACAACCTGATCCTTCTCAGTAACGACTGCACCATTATAGCCAATAGCACAGACCACATTAAGGTGATTACGTTCGGCAATATAAGTAATTTCCTTAACAGAGCGTCCTGTAGCAATGGCAAAATCACTATAGGCAGACAATTTTTCATAAGCCTGCAAATCTTCTGGATGGATTTGAATGGAATTTTTGACAAAAGTTCCGTCTAAATCCGTCACACATAAGATGTTATGTGTCATAGCTATTCCTCTAAACCTAAAATATCTTGAATTTCCATTTTTAAAACATTGGCATAAGCACCGTAAATGGACTGCATTTACATACCATTTTCCGCAAAACCAAGGGATTCGTATTTTTTGATAATCGTGTCTTTGTCCACTAGTGACTTGTCTTTGACATCCACGCTTGAGGTGTCTTTCACTTAACTAAGTATTCAATGACTTGTTTAGAAAGCTACAAATTAATAATCTTCACTCTCTTCGTCATCTTTCTTACGTTTGGCAAGAAAGGCAAGACCTGTTGCCGTTGCCAAAGCACCTAAAGCAAGAGCTGCCGATGCGTCTTCCTCACCAGTCTTAGGAAGAGTTTGGCTACCGTGCTTATGCTTAGGATCTTTAACTTCAGAAGATGATGCTGAAGTAGTCATTGAAGCAGACAATGAAGTGCTTAATGATTCACTCATTGAAGTTGAGACACTTACTGAAGCGGAAACGCTGCTTGAAGCACTTGCTGACTCACTGAGTGATGTGGATTCACTTGTTGAGACTGAAACACTCAATGAAGCGGAAACGCTACTTGAAGCACTTGCTGATTCTGAAGCACTCATTGAACCAGAAACTGATTGGCTCGTTGAAATTGAAGCGCTTGTGCTTTCTGATTCAGAAACTGACGTTGAGACGGATTGACCCGCTGAAACAGAGGCACTGGTACTTACTGACTCACTAAGTGACGTTGATTCACTGAGTGAGACTGAAGCACTAATGCTTGCACTCAATGACTCTGACGCACTCATCGAATCAGAAATTGATTGGATCGTTGAAATTGAAACGCTTGTGCTTTGTGATTCAGAAACTGACGTTGAGGCGGACTGACTCATTGAAACTGAAGCACTGGTACTTACTGACTCACTAAGTGACATTGATTCACTGATTGAGACTGAAGCGGAAACGCTACTTGAAGCACTTACTGACTCTGAGACGCTCAATGAATTAGAAACCGATTGGCTCGTTGAAACTGAGGCGCTTGTGCTTTGTGATTCAGAAACTGACGTTGAGACGGACTGACTCGTTGATACTGAGGTGCTGGTACTTACTGACTCACTGAGTGATGTTGATTCGCTGAGTAAGACTGAAGCTGAAATGCTAGTTGAAGCACTCATTGAATCAGAAACCGATTGGCTCGCTGAGATTGAGGCGCTCGTGCTTTGCGATTCAGAGACTGACATTGAGACGGATTGACTCGCTGAAACTGAGGCACTGGTACTTGCACTTTCTGATTCCGATACGCTCAATGAACCTGAAACTGATTGGCTCGTTGAAATTGAAGCGCTTGTGCTTTGTGATTCAGAGACTGACGTTGAGACGGATTGACTCGTTGATACTGAGGCACTGGTACTTGCTGACTCGCTGAGTGACATTGATTCACTGGTTGAGACTGAAACACTTAATGACGATGACAATGAGTTTGATACTGACTGGCTCGCTGATACTGAGGCACTTGTACTTGCACTTTCTGATTCCGATACGCTCAATGAATTAGAAACTGATTGGCTCATTGAGACAGAGGTGCTTCTGCTTTGCGATTCAGAGACTGACGTTGAGACGGATTGACTCGCTGAAAAAGAGGCACTGGTACTTACTGACTCACTGAGTGATGTTGATTCGCTGAGTGAGACTGAAGCTGAAATGCTAGTTGAAGCACTTGCTGACTCTGAGACGCTCAATGAACCAGAAATTGATTGGCTCGTTGAGATTGAAACGCTTGTGCTTTGTGATTCAGAAACTGAGGCACTTGTACTTGACGACTCGCTAAGTGACATTGATTCACTGGTTGAGACTGAAGCACTTAATGACGATGACAATGAGTTTGATACTGACTGACTCGTTGATACGGAGGCACTTGTACTTGATGACTCGCTTAGTGAAGTTGATTCACTGATTGAGACTGAAGCGGAAACGCTACTTGAAGCACTTACTGACTCTGAGACGCTCAATGAATTAGAAACCGATTGGCTCGTTGAAACTGAGGCGCTTGTGCTTTGTGATTCAGAAACTGACGTTGAGACGGACTGACTCGTTGATACTGAGGTGCTGGTACTTACTGACTCACTGAGTGATGTTGATTCGCTGATTGAGACTGAAGCGGAAACGCTACTTGAAGCACTGGCTGACTCTGAGACGCTCAATGAATTAGAAACCGATTGGCTCGTTGAAACTGAGGCGCTCGTGCTTTGTGATTCAGAGACTGACGTTGAGACGGATTGACTCGCTGAAACTGAAGCGCTTGTGCTTTGTGATTCAGAGACTGACGTTGAGACGGATTGACTCGCTGAAATTGAAGCGCTTGTGCTTTGTGATTCAGAGACTGACATTGAGACGGATTGACTCGCTGAAACTGAGGTACTCATTGAATCTGAAACCGATTGGCTCATTGAATCTGAGGCGCTTGTGCTTGCACTTTCTGATTCTGAGACGCTCAATGAACCTGAAACTGATTGGCTCGTTGAAATTGAAGCGCTTGTGCTTTGTGATTCAGAGACTGACGTTGAGACGGATTGACTCGTTGATACTGAGGCACTGGTACTTGCTGACTCGCTGAGTGACATTGATTCACTGGTTGAGACTGAAGCACTTAATGACGATGACAATGAGTTAGATACTGACTGGCTCGTTGAAACTGAGGCACTGGTACTTGCTGACTCGCTGAGTGACATTGATTCACTGGTTGAGACTGAAGTACTTAATGACGATGACAATGAGTTAGATACTGACTGACTCATTGAAACTGAAGCGCTCATACTTGATGACTCACTGAGTGATGTTGATTCACTGGTTGAAACTGAAGCACTTAATGACGATGACAATGAGTTAGATACTGACTGACTTGTTGAAACTGACGCACTTGTACTTGCTGACTCACTGAGTGACATTGATTCACTTGACGAAACTGACTCACTTAATGATCCGGATGTACTCAATGATGTCGAAGCAGACATTGAGAGTGACTCACTTGTAGAAATAAAGCTTGATGCTGATTTCGAAATTGAATCAACTGTTGAAAGGATGGTCGAAATTGACGCACTAAATGCTTGCGATAAGCTTTCAAAAGCCGAAACACTCAATGAAGAAACTACTGAATTTGAAACAGATTGACTTGCTGAAACTGAAGCACTCTCTGAAGCCGAAATTGAGTTGGACTCGGATTGTGACTCAGATACTGAAGCACTCTCTGATGCCGAAATAGAATTTGACTCGGATTGAGATTCAGATACTGACGCACTTTCTGACGATGAAAGTGAATTTGATTCAGACTGTGATTCAGAAACTGAAGCACTCTCTGACGCTGAAAGCGAGTTGGACTCGGATTGTGACTCAGACACTGAAGCACTCTCTGACGCTGAAAGGGAGTTGGATTCCGATTGGGACTCAGATACTGAAGCACTTTCTGATGCCGAAATAGAATTTGACTCAGATTGTGATTCACTTACTGAAGCACTTTCTGATGCTGAAAGAGAGTTTGACTCGGATTGTGATTCAGATACTGACGCACTTTCTGATGCTGAAAGCGAGTTGGATTCCGATTGGGACTCAGACACTGAAGCACTCTCTGATGCCGAAATAGAATTTGACTCGGATTGAGACTCACTTACTGAAGCACTTTCTGACGCTGAAAGCGAATTGGATAGAGACTGTGATTCAGACACTGAAGAACTCAATGATGTACTTAACGAGTTCGATACGGATTCACTCGTTGAAACCGAAGTACTCAAGGAGCTACTTAATGAGTTCGATACGGATTGACTAGCTGACACCGAAGTACTCAAGGAGCTACTTAATGAGTTCGATACGGATTGACTAGCTGACACCGAAGTACTCAACGATGAACTCAAGGAATTCGAAGCAGACTGACTAGCTGATACCGATGCGCTCAAAGATGTGCTTTGCGAGTTTGATACGGACTGACTCGCTGAAACTGAGGAACTCAACGATGAACTTAACGAGTTCGATACGGATTCACTCGTTGAAACTGAAGAACTCAAGGAGCTACTTAACGAGTTTGATACAGACTGGCTCGTTGAAACTGAAGTACTCAAGGAGCTACTTAATGAGTTCGATATAGACTCACTTGTTGAAACCGAAGAACTCAATGATGAACTCAAAGAATTCGATACAGATTGGCTTGTTGAGACTGAAGCGCTCAGCGATGTACTCAACGAATTTGAAGCTGATTGACTCGTTGAAACCGAAGAACTTAACGAAGCACTTAAGGAGTTCGATACGGACTGACTAGCTGACACCGAAGTACTCAACGATGTACTCAAAGAATTCGATACAGACTGACTCGTTGAGACTGAGTCACTCAGTGACGCACTTAATGAGTTCGATACAGATTGACTTGTTGAGACTGAAGTACTCAATGATGTACTTTGCGAGTTCGATACGGATTCACTCGTTGATACCGAAGTACTCAAGGAGCTACTCAACGAGTTCGATACGGATTCACTCGTTGATACCGAAGAACTTAACGATGTGCTTAGCGAGTTTGATACAGACTGACTTGTTGAGACCGAAGAACTTAACGATGTGCTTAAGGAGTTCGATACGGACTGACTTGTTGAAACCGAAGTACTCAGCGATGTACTCAACGAATTTGAAGCTGACTGACTTGTTGATACAGAAGAACTCAATGATGTGCTCAACGAGTTTGATAAAGATTGGCTCGTTGAAACCGAAGAACTCAATGATGTGCTTAGCGAGTTTGATACAGACTGACTCGTTGAAACCGAGGTACTCAAGGAGCTACTTAACGAATTTGATACGGACTCACTCGTTGAAACCGATGTGCTCAACGA
This sequence comes from Streptococcus sp. SV2, assembly GCF_030440175.1. Classification (NCBI taxonomy): domain Bacteria; kingdom Bacillati; phylum Bacillota; class Bacilli; order Lactobacillales; family Streptococcaceae; genus Streptococcus; species Streptococcus sp. SV2. The sequence goes on along the minus strand of NZ_JAQFJQ010000009.1, from coordinate 14,231 downwards.
TGAACTTAACGAGTTTGATACGGATTGACTTGTTGAGACTGAAGCGCTCAGCGATGTACTTAACGAATTTGATACGGATTCACTTGTTGAGACTGAAGAACTCAAGGAGCTACTTAATGAGTTCGATACGGACTGACTAGCTGACACCGAAGTACTCAACGATGTACTCAATGAATTCGAAGCAGACTGACTAGCTGATACCGATGCGCTCAAAGATGTGCTTTGCGAGTTCGATACAGATTCACTTGTTGAGACTGAAGAACTCAATGATGAACTCAAAGAATTCGATACAGATTGGCTTGTTGAGACTGAAGCGCTCAGCGATGTACTCAAAGAATTTGAAGCTGATTGACTTGTTGAGACTGAAGAACTCAACGAGGTACTCAACGAATTCGATATAGACTCACTTGTTGAAACTGAAGAACTCAAGGATGTGCTTAACGAGTTCGATACGGATTGACTTGTTGAAACCGAAGAACTCAAGGATGAACTCAAAGAATTCGATACGGATTCACTCGTTGAAATTGAAAAACTCAATGATGAACTCAAGGAATTCGATACGGATTGGCTTGTTGAAACCGATGCGCTCAACGAGTTACTTAACGAGTTCGATACAGATTCACTCGTTGAAACCGAAGAACTCAATGATGTGCTTAACGAGTTTGATACGGATTGACTTGTTGAAACAGAAGAACTCAATGATGAACTCAACGAATTCGATACGGATTGACTAGCTGACACCGAAGAACTTAACGATGTGCTTAGCGAGTTTGATACAGACTGACTCGTTGAGACTGAAGCGCTCAAAGATGAACTTAACGAATTCGAAGCTGATTCACTGGTTGAGACTGAAGAACTCAATGATGTGCTTAAGGAGTTCGATACGGATTCACTCGTTGAAACCGAAGTACTCAAGGAGCTACTTAAGGAGTTCGATACGGATTGACTAGCTGACACCGAAGTACTCAACGATGAACTCAAGGAATTCGAAGCAGACTGACTAGCTGATACCGATGCGCTCAATGATGTGCTTTGCGAGTTTGATACGGACTGAGTCGCTGAAACTGAGGAACTCAACGATGAACTTAACGAGTTCGATACGGACTGACTTGATGACACCGAAGTACTCAATGATGTGCTTAACGAGTTTGATACGGATTCACTCGTTGAGACTGAAGAACTCAAAGATGAACTCAACGAATTCGATACGGATTCACTCGTTGAAACCGAAGCGCTCAATGATGTACTCAAGGAATTCGATACGGACTGACTTGTTGAAACTGAAGTACTCAGCGATGTACTCAAAGAATTCGAAGTAGATTGACTCACTGAGACTGAAGCGCTCAATGATGAACTCAAAGAATTCAATACTGACTGGCTTGTTGAGACTGAACCGCTCAACGATGTACTTAACGAGTTTGATACAGACTGACTCGTTGAGACTGAAGCGCCCAGCGATGTACTCAACGAATTTGAAGCTGATTGGCTCGTTGAAACCGAAGCGCTCAAGGAGGTACTCAAAGAATTCGATACGGACTGACTAGCTGACACCGAAGAACTCAATGATGTGCTTAACGAGTTTGATACGGATTCACTTGTTGAAACCGAAGTACTCAAAGATGAACTCAAAGAATTCGATACGGATTCACTTGTTGAAACCGAAGTACTCAATGATGTGCTTAACGAGTTCGATACGGACTGACTCGTTGAAACTGAAGTACTCAAGGAGCTACTTAATGAGTTCGATACGGACTGACTAGCTGAAACTGAGGAACTCAACGATGAACTTAACGAGTTCGATACGGACTGACTCGTTGAAACTGAAGTACTCAATGATGTACTTAACGAGTTTGATACGGATTCACTCGTTGAGACTGAAGAACTCAAAGATGAACTCAACGAATTCGATACGGATTCACTCGTTGAAACCGAAGTGCTCAGCGATGTACTCAAAGAATTTGAAGCTGATTGACTTGTTGAGACTGAAGCGCTCAAAGATGTACTCAAAGAATTCGAAGTAGATTGACTCACTGAGATTGAGGCGCTCAAAGATGAACTTAACGAGTTCGATACGGATTCACTTGTTGAAACTGAAGAACTCAATGATGAACTCAAAGAATTCGATACAGATTGGCTTGTTGAGACTGAAGCGCTCAGCGATGTACTCAAAGAATTTGAAGCTGATTGACTTGTTGAGACTGAAGAACTCAAAGATGTACTCAAAGAATTCGATATAGACTCACTTGTTGAAACTGAAGAACTCAATGATGTGCTTAACGAGTTCGATACGGATTGACTTGTTGAAACCGAAGAACTCAAGGATGAACTCAAAGAATTCGATACGGATTCACTCGTTGAAACTGAAGAACTCAATGATGAACTTAACGAGTTCGATACGGACTGACTCGTTGAAACCGATGAGCTCAAGGAGGTACTCAAAGAATTCGATACGGACTGGCTCGTTGAAACCGAAGTACTCAAGGAGCTACTTAACGAGTTTGACACGGACTGACTCGTTGAAACCGATGAGCTCAAGGAGGTACTCAAAGAATTCGATACGGACTGGCTCGTTGAAACCGAAGTACTCAAGGAGCTACTTAACGAGTTTGACACGAACTGACTAGCTGATACCGATGCACTCAACGATGAACTCAAGGAATTCGAAGCAGACTGACTAGCTGATACCGATGCGCTCAAAGACTGGGACAAGCTTTGTGACTTCGATGTACTCAAGGACGCACTCGTGGAGGCAGATTCACTGCGAGAAACACTGGTCTTGACTGAATCGCTCAAGGATTGAGACAAGCTTTGTGACTTCTCGGTACTCAAAGACGCACTCGTGGAGGCGGACTCACTGCGAGAAACACTCGTCTTGACTGACTCACTCAAAGACTGGGATAAGCTTTGTGACTTCTCGGTACTCAAAGACGCACTCGTGGAGGCGGACTCACTGCGAGAAACACTCGTCTTGACTGACTCACTCAAAGACTGGGATAAGCTTTGTGACTTCTCGGTACTCAAGGACGCACTCGTGGAGGCAGATTCACTGCGAGAAACACTGGTCTTAACTGACTCACTCAAAGACTGGGATAAGCTTTGTGACTTCTCGGTACTCAAAGACTCACTCGCTGACGCAGATTCACTGCGAGAAACACTGGTCTTAACTGAGTCGCTCAAGGATTGAGACAAGCTTTGTGACTTCTCGGTACTCAAAGACGCACTCGTTGACGCAGACTCACTGCGAGAGACACTGGTCTTGACTGAGTCGCTCAAGGATTGTGATAAGCTTTGTGACTTCTCGGTACTCAAAGACGCACTCGTTGACGCAGACTCACTGCGAGAGACACTGGTCTTGACTGAGTCGCTCAAGGATTGTGATAAGCTTTGTGACTTCACCTCACTCAACGACGCACTCGTTGAGGCGGATTCACTGCGAGAAACACTGGTCTTAACTGATTCGCTCAAGGATTGAGACAAGCTTTGTGATTTAACGGTACTTAAGGACGCACTTGTGGAAGCGGACTGGCTGGTTCGTACCGATGTGCTCAATAACTGTGATAAACTACGAGACTTCTCGGTACTCAAGGACGCACTCGTTGACGCAGACTCACTGCGAGAGACACTGGTCTTGACTGATTCGCTCAAGGATTGAGACAAGCTTTGTGACTTAACGGTACTCAAAGACGCACTCGCTGAGGCGGACTCACTGCGAGAAACACTCGTCTTGACTGATTCGCTCAAGGACTGGGACAAACTTTGTGACTTCTCGGTACTCAAGGACGCACTCGCTGAGGCGGACTCACTGCGAGAGACACTCGTCTTGACTGACTCGCTCAAGGATTGAGACAGACTCTGTGATTTAACGGTACTCAAGGACGCACTTGTGGAAACGGACTGGCTGGTTCGTACCGATGTGCTCAAAGATTGTGATAAACTACGAGACTTGACTGTACTCAAGGAAGCACTTGTAGAAGCGGACTGGCTGGTTCGTACCGATGTGCTCAAAGATTGTGATAAACTGCGAGACTTGACCGTGCTCAAAGAGGCACTCACTGAGAGAGATTGTTTTAGTGAATTTGAAACATTCCTTGACACTACTGTACTCACGGACGTACTTGTAGATGCTGACTGTTTCACAGATTCACTCGTACTATTAGAAAGAGACTTGCTATAGTCACTATTAGACAAGGGTACCGTCACGGTATTTGTCGTATCATCCTTATAAGTAATTGTCACCGTGCCATCATTATTGACTGTATAAGACTTAATACGATTAGCTGCTTCTGGATTCAAGGCCGACACAGCCGCAATAACCTTACTCTTATCTGCCTCTGTCAGAGCAGTCAGGCTTGTCACCTGAATGGTCGTCGTTGGCGCAACACCTGGCGTACGATCTGCAAGACGTCCTTGCGTCATCCGAATTTCACCCAAACCATTTGGACGGTTCATATTCGACGCATTGTCAATAGCAGCAACATTACGTTGCCATGTGTTTCGGAAAGAATGATAAAGGTCATCCTTCAAATGAATGGTCGTTGTGATGGTTGCAGGATTATCAGTCGTAGCTGTGATATCTCCCGTAATCGGTGCAATATTACCAGTTCCGTACTGGGTACTACCAAAGAAATTGCCGTTCAAGGCATTGTCATTCAAATCGGCTCTTGCAACAACTTTCATTTCTTTAAGCTTGCCACTGTCATCTGTAGCTGTGAAAGTCAAAACAGCATCATCACCAGCATAGAGGGTATAGTTTTTCCCACCACCTTCGAGAGGCGTAGACTTAGGTTCCACACCATCGACAGTCAACTTGGCCGTCACTTCAGGACGCGTTCCGTCCGTTACAGCCACGGAATTACTGGCATCTGAATACACCGCATAATCACCATACATGATGCGAGCTTTGGCTGTTACACCACCTGTTTGTAACTTAACAGTCGGCGTCACAATCGCTTGACCCGAAGCATCTGCCACAGCTGTTCCCACTTCGTCGTCATTATTATATAGAACAACTGTGGAACCTGGCTCAGCTCCCGTCACCGTTACAGGCGTCTGTGTGTAAGCCTTGTCCAATAATCTCGTTTCAACGGTTGGTGCTGCTAGTCGCTTCACTGGAGCCGTCACATCATTAGTGGTGTTATCTTTATAAGTAATGGTTACCACACCAGATGATGAGACGGAATAAGACTTAAAGTCCTTAGAGGTCGCAATATTTGGATTTGTCGCCTTAAAAGTTTCCCAAACCTTATCTTTTTCAGCCTGAGCGAGATTGCTCGTGTCATTGACAAAAGTACCCGTTGTCACTGCCTTAATCGGGTTGCGAATCCCGTCATTTTGAGGTAAGACCTGGATACGCAAAGAGCGTGTCACTGTTTGATTCGCATTATTGGCAACCACAAAAGAAAGTGTGTACGTTCTTCCCGGAGTTACGACCTGATCAGCCCCAACTGTCCCCATAACATTAAAAGCAACGGAGCTATTTCTCAAAGCAGTTGTTTGGGGAATATTGATACCATTGACACGATCACTATATGAGGTGTAACCAATACTACGAATACTGTATTGTGTTGGTTTTGATTCAACAACTTGATAGGCCTGATTGATGTAGTCAGAGTTATAAGCAGAAATCAAGCCATTGTTAGGACCTAAGTTATAATAAGGATTACGCAAGCTATTATCAGTACCAATGATAGCACCATTTCGAGGGTCACGCTGACCAGATGTCGCACGCAGCACCGCATTAGCAAGACTATTTCTAGCCTGTCTTGCTTGTGTAAGTGTAGGGACTATGTCAACGCCACTATCAGCCAGACTGACACGAATAGCATCCAAGGCTTGATTTCCCTTCAGAATAGCCGAATCCGTATTTGGCAAATCAAGTGCTTGAGCTTTATAAGTATAAATCTCTAAGGCCAAATCTTTGAGACGCTTTTCTTGATCTGAACGCTCAGTATTAGACACAAGCGAAACAGCCAACAGACCGTTTGCAGTGTCAGACAATTGACGATTAACAAGAGCTTCGGATGCCAAAGAAGCATGTAACATGGCCGAATCCGAGCTGACAAGATTCACACCCTCTTGAGAGGCAACACTATCACTCTTGCTAAATGATTGATTAGATATGCTGTCATCACGCTCTGAAGAGCCTGTAAGCCTACTCTCAGACAAACTATGAGAAGCCGTCTGACTCGCTGATTCCGATTGAGAAGCTAGAGAAGCTGACAAGGAAGTCGAAATCGAAGCACTTAGTGACAGAGAGGCAGATTTTGAAGCCTGTTCAGAAGCTGAAATAGATTGACTGCTTGACAAGGACTCATTTAAAGAAGTCTCGGAAGTCTGACTTGACGCAGCTTCAGATGACTCTTGACTATTTACCTGACTCTCTTGGACACCAGACACAGAACCAATATTGCCAATAACAGCTGATTCTGATGCAACTAAAAGATCAGCCTTAGCTCCAGCTTGGCTTTCCAAAACTGGCTCATCTGTCACTTCTTCCGCATGAGTCACGTGAGTCACAACAGCCCCACCTAGCAAAGCCCCCGTAGCAAGCACTCCCTTAAGGAGCGAGTGTCCTGAGAAAGCAGATGAATCCACTTCCACCTGCTGGGTACTGATCGAAGGTAAATCCACTCCTCCTCTTAGCACCTTAAAAAGACCAAAGTTTGAAGTCGCTGCACGAAGCCAGTGCTTACCTGACTTTACCAGTTTAAAACGTGTCACACGGTCCGTTTCACGATATTGACCTTCATTCCTTCTAAAAAACATACTTACTCCATTAATTTTTTGATTAAAATACTCCTTCTAATTTTATCATAAAATTGAGCAAAAAATCTCATTTCAAACTTGCTTTCCCTGAACTTATACATTCCCAAATCTATTCAAATGCACCCCAACAAATAAGAAATCTGGATATATTAAAACTATTAGTCTTTTTAGATAAGCAAAAATCCCCCACCATTGAGAAAAGCTCAAATGATGAGGGATATTATAAATCTTAATGAGAAGGTAAGAATGAGACTTGCTGACGATTAGAAGTCTTCACCCTCTTCTTCTTTCTTACGTTTGGCAAGAAAGGCAAGACCTGTTGCCGTTGCCAAAGCACCTAAAGCAAGAGCTGCCGATGAGTCTTCCTCACCAGTCTTAGGAAGAGCTTGGCTACCGTGCTTATGCTTAGGATCTTTAACTTCAGAAGAAGATACTGAAGTACTCATTGAAGCAGACAATGAAGTGCTTGCTGATTCACTCATTGAAGTTGAGACACTTACTGAAGCTGAAACGCTGCTTGAAGTGCTTGCTGATTCTGAGACGCTCATTGAATCAGAAACCGATTGGCTCATTGAAATTGAAGCGCTTGTGCTTTGTGATTCAGAGACTGATGTTGAGACTGATTGACTCGTTGAAACAGAAGCACTGGTACTTGATGACTCACTAAGTGACATTGATTCACTGAGTGAGACTGAAGCTGAAACGCTGGTTGAAGCGCTTGCTGACTCTGAGACGCTCATTGAATCAGAAACTGATTGGCTCGTCGAGATTGAGCCGCTCGTGCTTTGCGATTCAGAGACTGACGTTGAGACTGATTGACTCGCTGAAACTGAGGCACTGGTACTTGCACTTTCTGATTCCGATACGCTCAATGAACCAGAAACTGATTGGCTCGTTGAGATTGAAGCGCTTGTGCTTTGTGATTCAAAAACAGAAGTTGAGACGGATTGACTCGCTGAAACTGAGGCACTGGTACTTACTGACTCACTAAGTGACATTGATTCACTGGTTGAGACTGAATCACTTAATGAAGCGGAAACGCTACTTGAAGCACTTGCTGACTCTGAGACGCTCAATGAATTAGAAACCGATTGGCTCGTTGAGATTGAAGCGCTTGTGCTTTGTGATTCAGAGATTGACGTTGAGACTGATTGACTCGCTGAAACAGAAGCACTGGTACTTGCACTTGCTGATTCCGATACGCTCAATGAATTAGAAACCGATTGGCTCGTTGAGATTGAAGCGCTTGTGCTTTGTGATTCAGAAACTGACGTTGAGACGGATTGACTCGTTGAAACAGAAGCACTGGTACTTGCACTTTCTGATTCCGATACGCTCAATGAACCAGAAACTGATTGGCTCGTTGAGATTGAAGCGCTTGTGCTTTGCGAGTCAGAGACTGACGTTGAGACGGACTGACTCAATGAAACTGAAGCACTGGTACTTACTGACTCACTTAGTGATGTGGATTCACTGATTGAGACTGAAGCTGAAACGCTGCTTGAAGTACTTGCTGACTCTGAGATGCTCAATGAATTAGAAACCGATTGGCTCGTTGAAACTGAGGCGCTCGTGCTTTGTGATTCAGAGACTGACGTTGAGACGGATTGACTCGCTGAAAAAGAGGCACTGGTACTTACTGACTCACTGAGTGATGTTGATTCGCTGAGTGAGACTGAAGCTGAAATGCTAGTTGAAGCACTTGCTGACTCTGAGGCACTCATTGAATCTGAAACCGATTGGCTCATTGAAACTGAGGCGCTTGTGCTTGCACTTTCTGATTCTGAGACGCTCAATGAACCGGAAATTGATTGGCTCGTTGAGATTGAAGCGCTTGTGCTTTGTGATTCAGAAACTGACGTTGAGACGGATTGACTCGCTGAAACAGAGGTACTGGTACTTGCTGACTCACTGAGTGATGTTGATTCGCTGAGTGAGACTGAAGCTGAAATGCTAGTTGAAGCACTTGCTGACTCTGAGACGCTCAATGAACCAGAAATTGATTGGCTCGTTGAGATTGAAACACTTGTGCTTTGTGATTCAGAAACTGACGTTGAGACGGACTGACTCGTTGAAACTGAGGTACTTGTACTTGACGACTCGCTAAGTGACATTGATTCACTGGTTGAGACTGAAGCACTTAATGAAGCGGAAACAGAAGTTGAGACTGATTGACTCATTGAAACTGAAGCGCTCATACTTGATGACTCACTGAGTGACGTTGATTCACTGAGTGAGACTGAAGCACTTAATGACGATGACAATGAGTTAGATACTGACTGACTCGTTGATACTGAAGCGCTGGTACTTGATGACTCGCTGAGTGACATTGATTCACTGGTTGAAACTGAAGCACTTAATGACGATGACAATGAGTTAGATACTGACTGACTCATTGAAACTGAAGCGCTCATACTTGATGACTCACTGAGTGATGTTGATTCACTGGTTGAAACTGAAGCACTTAATGACGATGACAATGAGTTAGATACTGACTGACTTGTTGAAACTGACGCACTTGTACTTGCTGACTCACTGAGTGACATTGATTCACTTGACGAAACTGACGCACTTAATGATCCGGATGTACTCAATGATGTCGAAGCAGACATTGAGAGTGACTCACTTGTAGAAATAAAGCTTGATGCTGATTTCGAAATTGAATCAACTGTCGAAAGGATGGTCGAAATTGACGCACTAAATGCTTGCGATAAGCTTTCAAAAGCCGAAATACTCAATGAAGAAACCACTGAATTTGAAACAGATTGACTTGTTGAAACTGACGCACTTTCTGATGCCGAAATTGAGTTGGACTCGGATTGAGACTCACTTACTGAAGCACTTTCTGATGCCGAAATAGAATTTGACTCAGATTGTGACTCACTTACTGAAGCACTTTCTGATGCTGAAAGGGAATTGGATACAGACTGAGATTCAGACACTGAAGCACTTTCTGATGCCAAAATAGAATTGGATTCAGACTGTGATTCACTTACTGAAGCACTTTCTGAAGCTGAAAGGGAGTTGGATTCGGATTGTGATTCACTTACTGAAGCACTTTCTGAAGCTGAAAGAGAGTTAGATTCGGATTGAGATTCAGACACTGAAGCACTCTCTGATGCTGAAAGAGAGTTTGACTCGGATTGTGACTCACTTACTGAAGCACTTTCTGATGCCGAAATAGAATTTGACTCAGATTGTGATTCACTTACTGAAGCACTTTCTGATGCTGAAAGAGAGTTTGACTCGGATTGTGACTCACTTACTGAAGCACTTTCTGATGCCGAAATAGAATTTGACTCAGATTGTGACTCACTTACTGACTCACTTTCTGATGCTGAAAGGGAGTTTGACTCGGATTGTGACTCACTTACTGAAGCACTTTCTGATGCTGAAAGAGAATTGGATTCAGACTGAGACTCGGACACTGAAGCACTCTCTGACGCTGAAAGAGAATTGGATTCAGACTGAGATTCAGACACTGACGCACTTTCTGACGCTGAAATAGAATTTGACTCAGATTGTGATTCACTTACTGAAGCACTCTCTGATGCCGAAATAGAATTTGACTCAGATTGTGATTCACTTACTGACGCACTTTCTGACGCTGAAAGCGAGTTTGACTCGGATTGGGACTCAGACACTGAAGCACTCTCTGACGCTGAAAGGGAGCTAGATTCCGACTGGGATTCACTCACTGACGCACTCTCTGAAGCCGAAAGCGAATTGGATACAGACTGGGACTCAGACACTGACGCACTTTCTGACGCTGAAAGGGAGTTTGACACAGATTGGGACTCACTTACTGATGCACTCTCTGACGCTGAAAGGGAGTTTGACATAGATTGGGACTCACTTACTGATGCACTCTCTGACGCTGAAAGCGAGTTGGATTCGGATTGGGACTCAGACACTGAAGCACTTTCTGACGCTGAAAGCGAGTTAGACTCGGATTGAGATGCGCTCACTGAAGCACTTTCTGACGCTGAAAGCGAGTTAGACTCGGATTGAGATGCGCTCACTGAAGCACTCTCTGACGCTGAAAGCGAGTTAGACTCGGATTGCGATACACTCACTGAAGCGCTCTCTGACGCTGAAAGCAAATTGGATTCGGAGGCAGATACTGATGCTGATGCTGACTCGGACTTGCTCAATGATTTGGATTCCCGTTCACTCGTTGAAGCGGATTCGGATTCCCTTAAAGATTCCGATTTAGACTTAACAATACTCTCACTTCTGCTTTCTGAGAGCGATGTAGAAGTTGATAAGCTTTCACTGTTTGGTGTAACGGTATAGGTAACTGGGACTGTTACCGTATAGGAATTTCCAGTTCCATCTTCTGATACCACTACCTCAACAGTCATTGTATATTTACCTGGAGTGGTGATATCAGGTACTGTATTGTTTGCAAATTTTACACTTTTAATAGATAAACTATTATCTGTCGTAATCCATCCAGAAGAATCTAGACTATTCTGGTAGTTAGAATCATTGACATTCTGCTCGAAAGTATGCGGAACCGGTTTAATATCGTACACTTTATGTGTAAGGGTAGAACTTGTTGATAACAAGTCTGAACTACTACTTGTTGTCCCGTAACGGCCGACATCATAAGTTCTAGTAACCGTGTAATTAAATTCTCCTGCATTATCCGTAGTTAATGGAAGACTGGTTGAGCTAGTACCTGTTGATGTGTTAGTCCACTGTGTCGTATGTGATTCACTTGTCGCTTCTGCTGTAATATAACTATCTGAATCGGTCCCATTATGAAGAGAATTTCCTTTAATATCAACGATAGGTGTCTTTGCTTCAATCTTAGGCAAGACCTGATAATTTACACTAACAGTTTGCGTTGAACCATCAGAGTAAGTAACCGTTGCTTCAGCAGTATGAGTTCCAACTGTTGTTGTAGAAATTGGTGTAGTCCAAGTAACACTTTGACCTGATACTGCTGCTGTTGCACTATTTACTGGTGTGATTGTGACAAAGTTACTTGCAGCAGTTAGATCTGTAGCAGACTCATCTTGGATAGTATAGACGGTTGTTGCTTTTGCTGTCGCCGTGTACTTTTCGTTTTGTTTAATCTTATGGAATGAATAGGTGATTCCTTGACTACCTTCAAGGACTCTAACTGTATTATCTGAAACAAAACCTTTTGCTGTCGCAACATTAGTTGCTCTTAACTCATAACCATCAATGCTAAGATAGGATGACAGATTCACCGTTGTTCCAGCTTCTTGTTGAATCAAGACTTCATCTTTACCTGGAATTTCCTCACCAGTATCTGCATCAATAAATTTTACCGTTACATAGGCCCCTCTTGCAGAATAGTCAAATCTTTCAAGATTAAATTGTTGTAAGTTTGTTCCTGAACCCGTTGAGGCAAAGAGGGCAAAGGCCAACTCTTCTTGCCCAGACCTTTGACCAGTTGTAGCACGACTTGCATTCAAATAGCTTTGAATATTCTTAGACCAAGTTTGACCGGCATAAGTTACTGTCATAACTTTGGTCGAACCGTTATATGAAACAACATAATCTTTAAGCGTATTATCGGTTGGAAGTGTCTGTAATTTTTCAGCACTAATTGTATCTGTTGTAGCTACCCCAGTATTTGACGTAGTAACAAAGGCCCCAAAAGCTGAGTTTCTAACTTTTGCAGGATCTGCGTTAGCATACTGACTGCTATTAGGCTGAGACGTATTATGCCAAGTATCCAATTTAAATCCAAAGGAACGTGTAAGGTTTGTTCCTCCCATACCAAGACTGGCACCAGAACCATTTCCATTGGCATTACCGATTTCACCGATTTTACCCGTCGAAAAGATCGCCGCAATACCGTCACCACCATAGTGTCCAGCAGAACTATTACCCTCGTAGGCATCACCAAGGTTGATTTTACCTGTTAAGGTGAAACTTTCATTCATATCCACCTTGGTTTTAAGGGTATAAGCACCTACTTGTCCACCGGTATTTTGAGTCAAGGTCACCGTTCCATTATTGAGACTTGCTGTTCCAGTGGTTTTGAAATAACTTGCTTGGTTTTTATTCGTAACAATAAGGTTTGCTTTTTGCTTATAGGTAGCCTCACCAAGTGACGCATTAGTGTCATAAGCACCTCTAGCCACAGCATCCAACTGTGCAGTAACTGCTGCAACACCGTTAACTACTGAATTACCAGTAAAACCTGCGTTTGTAATCTTGGTCATCAGCCCTTCAACGGCATTACCAAGACGTTCACGTTGTTCTGCATAAGCAGCGTTTGTTGCTGATGCAGCAAGCAATGTTGTTGATTTAGTGACTTCTTCTTGAACTGTTGTGATAGCTGTTTGGATTTCAGCTTTAGCAGCTGTGTCTGTCAATTTTGCTTGATAGTCTTTAGCAATATTAACGAGCAATTCTGCTTCTGAAACGTTTTGATCCAAAATTGTTTTTTCATCTTCTTGAGTTGCTGTTTCTGATGCAGTCGCTACTGTTGAAGTTGCTGATTCTGAATGAGAAGCTGAACCACTTGCGCTTTCAGTATGTGACTGACTAGCGGAGGTTGAACTCTCTTTGCTAAGTGATACAGATTCAGAAATAGATTGTGATAATTCTGTTGATACAGATTGTGACAATGAGACTGAGGCATCTGTGCTTGCTTGAGCGTCAACTGAAGAGCTTGTAGACTCTTGACTAGTTGATGGTGCTACCGAAGCTTCTGATGTTGGAGCTGCACTCAAGACAACAGACTCAGAATTGGCTGTGACATCATGATTCCCAGTTAATTGACTCTCTAAAGCTGGCGTTGCAGTTTCTTCGGCTTGAGCAGTGTAAGTGGCTACTGCACCACCTGCCACCGCACCTGCTGCTGCAATCCCTTTAAGTAGGGCTTGACCTGAGATAAGAGGTGTTTTCTCCTCAACACTTTGCGCTGAAACTGACGGTGCATCTGTTCCACCTTTAACAACCTTAAAAAGTCCAAAGTTTGATGTCGCCGCACGAAGCCATTGCTTCCCTGATTTGATTAATTTAAAACGAGTCACACGATCTGTTTCGCGATATTCCCCTTCGTTTCTTCTAAAAAACATATTTGCTCCATTCTAGATGTTAGTGTAAAACACGTAGCTAAATTTTATCACAAAATTGTTGTAAGTTCTAATTTTTTGTCATATATTCCTTAAATAAAATTGCAAACGTTTCATCCTATTAATACCTTAAAGACATTGATTTCACACTATCTTCAGTCATTTTCTAGTTTATAAAATGAAATTTAAAGATTTCTTGAAATTCTATAGAAATGTTTCCCTTCTTTAACAGTATTGCCTTTCAAGATAGGCTTGATTACTCTAAATAGCAGACAAATTCGGCTCTATAATTTCTGTAGTGGGTAAAATCACTATAGAGATTATAGAGCTTTTTGAATGCAGACAAAAAGTCCCATAAGAACTATAATGAAAAGCAACCAAACCATCATTAGGAAGAACTTA
>NZ_JAQFJQ010000008.1:0-86757 GCF_030440175.1 Streptococcus sp. SV2 | reverse complement strand
TCTCATAAGTTCTTCCTAATGATGGTTTGGTTGCTTTTCATTATAGTTCTTATGGGACTTTTTGTCTGCATTCAAAAAGCTCTATAATCTCTATAGTGATTTTACCCACTACAGAAATTATAGAGCCTTTTTAGTCTATAAATCGTCTGAATATTTTGATATAATGGGATAAACTTATTTTTAAAAGGGGAATATTATTTTGACAACAGCCAAGGAACTTCTTAAACAAAGGTATTATTTGCCAATCAAGGAACAACCCGGACTATTTGTAGGAATCGAGTTGGAATACCCTGTTGTTAATTTGAGCGGGAACGCTACGGATGTCTCTCTTACAAAACAACTTTTAATCTATCTTATTGATAATTTTGGTTTTAAAGCAGATAAATTTGATTCTGATAATAATCCTATTCAGCTTATTGAGCAAGCTTCTGGAGATATGATTCTTTTCGAAGTCTCATATAATACGATTGAATTCGCATTTACCAAGGCTAGTCGGATTGCTGAGGTTGAAGAACGTCTGGATACTTATCTTAGTATGATTCAACCATACCTTCGTAATCATAACCATGAGTTGCAAGGTTGGGGAGTTAATCCTAACTGGGCTAAAAATGATAATAGTCCGGTAAAATCACCTCGTTATGAGATGCTTATGGATTTTCTTGAGCTTTCTAAAGCCAAAAATAATCCCTTCTTCCATAATTACCCGGAATATGGGTCTTTTATCTGTGGGAGTCAAGTGCAGTTGGATGTCTCCAAGATTTCCTATTTAAGAGTTCTCAACGCTTTTAATCAGATCGAGGGTCCTAAAGCGGTATTATTTGCTAATTCGGAATTTTGGGGTTCTGATTGGGATTTAGCAATTTCGAGGGATGTTTTTTGGGAGAATTCCATGCATGGTGTCTTTGAAGAAAATGCCGGGATTTTCCCAAGAGTGTTCAAGAATGAAGATGATTATTTTTCTTATTTATCTGAGACAGCTATTTTTACTGCAAAACGGGCTGAGGAAACCTACTATTTTGAACCGATACGAGCTAAAGACTATTTGAATAAATCAGCTATTCAAGCCTGGTCTATTCATGGTAAAGAAGTTTCGATTAAGCCGAGTGAGGACGACTTTAAAACGCATCGATCTTATCAATTTCAAGATTTAACGACTAGAGGAACTATTGAGTTTCGAAGTGTTTGTACGCAACCTTTTTCAGCGACTTTCGCACCAGCAGCCTTTCATCTGGGGCTGTTAGTCAATTTAGTACGTTTAGAAAATATTTTAAAAGATTCCCCATTTTTTGAAGCTTTTGACTTTGATTATCCAAGAATTCGTCGTTTATTTTCGAAAAAGGATATTTCTGATACAGACCTTAAATTGATTTTCCCTTTAACAGAAGCGTTATTGGTTTGTGCAGAGGATGGTTTAAAATCACGTGGTTTTGGAGAAGAAATTTACTTAGCTCCTCTTAAAGAGAAGCTGAAAGCATTGAAAGTACAATTCGATTAGTTTTTGATTGAACTTGAAGGTTTCTATAAATTTTGGAGTGAAATATTAAAAAATCGTTGAAAAAGTATTGACGATACTCGACAACAAATGGTATTATGTAATAGTTGTTTCGAATGAGGCAATGGAAAGTTTAGTTAAAAACTTTTCAAAAAGTGTTGACACAATTTGTCAGACTTGATATAATAGTTAATGTTGTTAGCGGAAATGGCGGAATTGGCAGACGCGCAGGACTAAGGATCCTGTGACCGCTTTAGGTCGTGAGGGTTCAAGTCCCTCTTTCCGCAGAGTAACCAGTCGGTTGACTGGTTTTTTTGTATTAAAAAATCAAAACGCTTACAAATTGTAGAAAAGCTAGTTTTTTGAATCTAATTGTGATAGAATAAACATGTAAACGGGTTCAAACCCAAAAAAATATAGGAGGCCTTTATAATGGCAATCGTTTCAGCAGAAAAATTTGTCCAAGCAGCTCGTGACAATGGTTACGCAGTCGGTGGATTTAACACAAACAACCTTGAGTGGACTCAAGCTATCTTGCGTGCAGCAGAAGCTAAACAAGCTCCAGTGCTTATCCAAACTTCAATGGGTGCTGCTAAGTACATGGGTGGTTACAAATTGTGTAAAGCTCTTATCGAAGATTTGGTAGAATCAATGGGTATCACTGTACCAGTTGCTATTCACCTTGACCACGGTCATTACAACGATGCTTTGGAATGTATTCGTGAAGGATACACTTCAGTTATGTTCGATGGATCTCACCTTCCAGTTGAAGAAAACCTTGAAAAAGCAGCTAAAGTTGTTGAATTTGCACATGCTAACGGTGTATCAGTTGAAGCTGAAGTTGGTACAATCGGTGGTGAAGAAGATGGTATCATCGGTGACGGTGAATTGGCACCAATCGAAGATGCTAAAGCTATGGTTGCAACTGGTATCGACTTCCTTGCAGCAGGTATCGGTAACATCCACGGTCCTTACCCAGAAAACTGGAATGGTCTTCACCTTGATCACTTGCAAAAATTGACAGAAGCTGTACCTAACTTCCCAATCGTATTGCACGGTGGATCAGGTATTCCTGATGATCAAATCCAAGCAGCTATCAAACTTGGTGTTGCTAAAGTTAACGTTAACACTGAATGTCAAATCGCATTTGCTAAAGCAACACGTAAATTTGTTGCTGAATATGAAGCAAATGAAGCAGAATACGACAAGAAGAAACTCTTTGACCCACGTAAATTCTTGAAACCTGGTTTCGAAGCAATTACAGCAGCTGTTGAAGAACGTATCGACGTATTCGGTTCAGCAAACAAAGCTTAATTAGGTTATATAAGCTTGAAAATAAAGGGTTTGTCCAATATGGACAAGCCTTTTTCTTATGTTTTGCCCCCATTTTGCCCCCGATTTATAAATTTCAGTCTGTTTTGATCATAGATGTAGCAAAATTTTGCTTATTTTGTCAATTGATCAATCATTGGAGTGATTGTGTTTTTAGTTTTCTGTGTAACGTGTAAATAAATTTGTGTTACTCGACTACCTCTAGAATGTCCAACACGATTCTTCCCGGATCTTGTTTTTTTGTACGGGAACAAATAGTTGGCTACTGCGAATCGATCTGTGATTGAGAGCAAACAAATTTTTAAGAGCGGATATGGCTTTGGTTGATAGATTCTATTTCCTAACTTTTTAAGATATGCTATAATATGAATATGTTTGATAATTATATTGTACCTGTATTTTTTGGTGGTGGAGCTCTTGCTCTACTTGGTTTATTGTTATTTGGTTGGGCCTTGCCTTCATTTTTGAAGGGGAAGTGGTCTTATTTGATTTCCTTGTTAGGTTTAGGCTTGGTTGCTTTTGCTTACTTTGATGGGGCTATTGTTGTCACTTATAAAGTATGGCTCGGTTTACTAGGCGTTATCATGATTGGTTGGGGCCTTCCTTTCAACAATCGCAAGGGACGTCGTGCTATGACCATTTTTTGGAGTATCATGGCAATCGTTGTGGGAATTGCTGCTATTGCGTTCACAATTGCTTATGGTGTTATTAACCGCCACTAACATGAATCTTTAAAACATGCTATAATAATGGCATGTTTTATTTTATGACCCTATCATTTATTATTATGCCTGCCTTGGGTTGTTTCTTAATTGGTTTGGCTTTTGCTAAATCAGATCGTTGGGACTATTCTTGGATTTTATCCTTAATAGGTTTGGTGGCCTTTATTTCATCTTTTTGGCATATGGCGCGTGTAGACCTATGGTTTATGCTTAGTTATAGTTTTGGTCCTTTTTTGACGGGATTTGGTTTTTCTTGGGACTTAAGTAGGAAACGTCGGATGCAGTTGCTACTGTTAGGGGCATTTTTCCTTATCTTTTTTGTGATTCTATATTATCTTATTGTGCGAATCCTAAATACGGCCGTTGTTTAAGGGAGGCTTGTGATGTTGTTAGATTTAGAAGAGAAGACACGGGTATTAGTGGAAGATATTGTTGAACGATCTGCAATTAAGCGGGGAGCTATCTTTGTTTTGGGTTTATCGTCCAGTGAGGTTGCTGGTGGAACTATCGGCAAAGCCTCTAGCCGTGAAATTGGTCAACGAATTGTGAAGACTATTCTTGGGGTTTTGGAACCGAAAGGGATTTACTTGGCTGTGCAAGGTTGTGAACATTTGAATCGTGCTTTGGTCGTTGAGCGTGAGCTTGCTTTGGCTAAAGATTTGGAAATTGTCAATGTGCTTCCAACTTTGCATGCCGGTGGAAGTGGTCAGTTGGCTGCTTTTGATTACATGAAGGATCCTGTTGAGGTGGAAGAGATAGTGGCTCAGGCTGGTATTGATATTGGGGATACATCTATTGGTATGCATGTGAAGAGAGTTCAAGTTCCTCTTCGCCCCATTACTTCAGAACTGGGTGGAGCTCATGTGACTGCCTTAGCGAGTCGTCCTAAGTTGATTGGTGGTGCTCGTGCTGAGTATTTATCAGATCCTATTCGTAAAAACTAAAAAGTATCGGATGCTTATGTGTCCGATACTTTTTATGTTGGTTGGTTCTATATCTTCAGTGATGACGCTTGGCATAATCGACAAATTTGAACTTTTCAAGTTTGTGTCGGCTTTCAGTGAACTGAAACTGATTTCCATTATCCAGATAAACTTTTGAGCGTATGCAGACGACGTGATGATCTTTGCCGATATCGATGAGGATTTTGTCTTGCTCGGTAATGTTATCAATGGTGATTTCTTTAAAGGCATGAGAAATGCTAAGGTGGAGCTGATTCTCAAGATAATCATAGATGGAGTTCTCAGCGATGCTGCGGTTGAGTTGAGGCATAAGTCTCGCATCTAGGTAATTAATATCAACGACAGAGCACAACCATCAACTACTCTTTGACGAATAAGACGCCAAACCTGTTGGCTTTTTGAAAATCCAGTTTTTTCTGAGAGATTGGTGTCAACGATGATTTTATCTAGAGAGATAACGTTGGTTTGTGATTTAATGCCTTGTTGTTTTATGAGCTCTTGGTAACTGGTTAAGTAAGATACAGGGAAGTTCACTTGTTCTTGACTAATAACTTGAGAGCCTGATCCATGAATCTTTTTAACCAGGCCCTCTTCAACGAGTAAAGCCAATGCCTTTCGTATGGTGTCTCGACTAACTTGGAAAGTTTCTACTAATTCTTGCTCGGTGGGTAGAAAGTCTCCAACTTGATATTCTTTGCTATGAATAGATTTTTCTAAATCTTTATAAATAACCTGGTATTTTTTCATTGCTCTCCTTATTTGTTGGCAAAAAAGCATACAACTATTGTTTTTTTTAAAAAATATGGGTAAAAAATCCCGGAACACTTGCAGACAAATTTGCAATCGTTTACAATTAGTTTATCAAGTCAATCAGATATTGTCAAAAAAGAAAAGGAGATTCAAAACGGACCAATCTTTAATTTCTATAAATAATTGATTCGCTTGCGTAAAGAAATGCCTATCATTTCAGAAGGAAGCTATCAGCCAGCATTTGAAGATAGCAAGCAGGTCTACGCCTTTGAACGCCACTTAGACGGTCAAAAACTCTTGGTACTCAATCATTTCTATGGAAGTGAAGCTGAAGTGGCGATTCTAGCAGAATATCAGTCAGGGCGCGTGCTCTTGTCAAACTATGACGATGCAGAGCTTGCTGAAAAGGTAGTTCTTAAACCATATCAAACCTTGGCAATCCTAGTTAAATAAGCCAATTTTTCCTCGGCAAATGCTTTTGCTGGGGAATTTTGTTATAATGAAAGCACTTTTAATGTTGATGGAGGAAGTGTAATGACACGCTTACAAGATGATTTTTACCATGCGATTAATGGTGAGTGGGAAAAGACAGCAGTGATTCCCGATGATAAGCCTCGTACAGGTGGTTTCTCAGATTTAGCAGATGAAATAGAAAACCTCATGCTTGAAACAACGGATCAGTGGTTGGCGGGAGAGAATATTCCTGACAATCCTATTCTACAAAACTTCATTAAGTTTCACCGTATGGCTGCGGACTTTGACAAACGTGAGGCAGTGGGTATCGAGCCTGTCAAGCCTTTGATTGAAGAATACAAGAAGCTTTCCTCATTCTCAGAATTTGCTTCGAAAATTGCTGACTATGAGATGTCTGGAAAGCCCAATGCGTTCCCGTTCGGTGTATCTCCAGACTTTATGAATGCTCAATTAAATGTCCTCTGGGCTGAAGCACCACGTATTATTTTGCCTGATACAACCTATTACACTGAGGATAATGAAAAGGGCAAGGAGCTTTTGGGAATCTGGCGTGAGACTCAAGAAGAACTCCTAGAGAAATATGGCTTTACAGTTGAAGAAATCAAAGATACCTTGGACAAGGTTATCGCTCTTGATGCTAAGTTAGCCAAGTATGTCCTTTCGAGTGAAGAATCTTCTGAGTATGTAGAACTCTACCACCCATATGATTGGGAAGACTTTACCAAGCTAGCACCGGAACTCCCACTTGATAACATCTTCACAGAAATCTTGGGCCAAGTTCCTGATAAAGTTATCGTTCCTGAAGAACGCTTCTGGACAGAATTTGCAGAGGAATATTACTCAGAAGCAAATTGGGAGTTGCTTAAGGCGGACTTACTTATCGATGCTGCTACATCTTGGAATGCCTATTTGACAGACGAGCTTCGTATCTTGGCTGGAAAATATGGTCGTGCGCTTTCAGGAACACCACAAGCCATGGAAAAGAAAAAAGCAGCCTACTATTTGGCACAAGGCCCTTACAATCAGGCTTTAGGACTTTGGTATGCTGGTGAAAAATTCTCTCCAGAAGCTAAGGCAGACGTTGAAGCGAAGGTGGCAACTATGATTGATGTTTATAAATCACGCCTTCAAACAGCAGATTGGTTGGCTCCTGAGACACGTGAAAAGGCTATTACGAAACTCAATGTCATCACACCTCATATCGGTTATCCAGAAAAACTACCTGAGACATATGATAAGAAGATTATTGATGAGAACTTGTCACTTGTTGAGAATGCACAGAAGTTAGTCGAAATTTCAGTTGCACATAGTTGGAGCAAGTGGAATCAACCTGTTGATCGTAGTGAGTGGCATATGCCTGCCCACATGGTTAATGCTTACTATGATCCACAGCAGAACCAAATTGTTTTCCCAGCAGCTATCCTTCAAGCACCTTTCTATGACCTTCACCAATCGTCATCAGCCAACTACGGTGGTATTGGTGCTGTCATTGCTCACGAGATTTCCCATGCCTTTGATACAAACGGAGCTTCCTTTGATGAGAATGGTAGTCTTAAGAACTGGTGGACTGAAGAAGACTATGCAGCCTTTAAGGAACGTACTGACAAGATTGTTGATCAGTTTGAGGGCTTGGATTCTTATGGTGCCAAGGTCAATGGTAAATTGACTGTTTCTGAGAATGTTGCTGACCTCGGTGGTGTAGCCTGTGCCTTAGAGGCCGCTAAACGAGATAAGGATTTTTCAGTTCGTGAGTTCTTTGTTAATTTTGCGACGATTTGGCGTATGAAGGCGCGTGAAGAATACATGCAAATGCTGGCCAGCGTGGATGTACACGCTCCTGCTAAATGGCGCACCAATGTTATCGTGAGCAACTTCGACGAATTCCACAAGGAATTTGACGTCAAAGAAGGCGACGGCATGTGGCGTGCCCCAGAAGATCGTGTGATTATTTGGTAATAATGATGAAATCTGTCCAAAATTGGATGGATTTCTTTATTTTTGTCATTGTAAGGGTTTACATAACGACTAGAAAACGCTATAATATACTTGTGTTAAAGCTTGTGAAGTTTTTAACAAGTATTCAAAGGAGTTTCATATGACTAAACAAACTAAAGATGTTCAAACAGTAATAGATGAATTGGCAACAAAAGGGGTTGAAGCCCTTGATGCTATGGCTAACTTCACGCAGGAGCAAGTGGACCATATTGTTCACCATGCTGCGATTGCTGCTCTAGATAAACACATGTATTTGGCAAAATTGGCCGTTGATGAAACAGGGCGCGGTATTTACGAAGATAAAGCCATCAAGAACATGTATGCTTCTGAATACATTTGGAATAGTATTAAATATGATAAAACTGTAGGCGTTATTGCTGAAGATAAAGAACAAGGTTTGGTTTCTATCGCTGAGCCAGTTGGGGTTATCTGTGGGGTAACACCAACAACTAACCCAACTTCAACAACGATTTTCAAAGCCTTGATTGCATTGAAAACACGTAATTCTATCGTCTTTGCCTTCCACCCTTCAGCTCAAAAATCATCTGCAGAAGCTGCTCGTATCGTTCGTGATGCAGCGATTGAAGCAGGTGCACCTAAGAACTGTATCCAGTGGATTGAAGAGCCATCTATTGAAGCAACTGGTCTTTTGATGAACCATCCAAAGATTGCTACCGTTCTTGCGACTGGTGGACCTGGTATGGTTAAGGCTGCGTATTCAACTGGTAAACCTGCCCTTGGTGTAGGTGCTGGTAACGTTCCTGCCTACATTGCAGCTGATGCTAAAATTAAACGTGCTGTTAATGATATCATTGTTTCAAAAACGTTTGATAATGGTATGATTTGTGCCTCTGAACAAGGAGCAATCGTTGATGCTGCTGTTTATGATGAAGTTAAGGCTGAATTTGAAGCCCATCAATGTGTGATTATCTCTAAAAAAGCTGATATTGCTAAATTGGAAAAAGCCGTTCTTAACGAAGCACGTACAGCTGTAAACGGAGCGATTGTTGGTCACTCAGCTGTTGAAATTGCAGAAAAAGCTGGTATCAAAGTTCCTGCAGGTACAAAAATGCTTTTGGCAGAAATTCCAGATGCAACTATGGAACACCCACTTGCCTTGGAAAAATTGTCTCCAGTACTCGCTCTTATCAAATCTAATGGTGTTGAAGATGGATTTGCCAAAGCAGAAGGGATGCTTAACTTAGGTGGCCTCGGA
This sequence comes from Streptococcus sp. SV2, assembly GCF_030440175.1. Classification (NCBI taxonomy): domain Bacteria; kingdom Bacillati; phylum Bacillota; class Bacilli; order Lactobacillales; family Streptococcaceae; genus Streptococcus; species Streptococcus sp. SV2. The sequence goes on along the minus strand of NZ_JAQFJQ010000008.1, from coordinate 77,814 downwards.
CATACAGCTGTTATCCATACTGAAAATGAAGACCTTCAACTCCAATTTGGTATTCGCATGAAAGCCTGCCGTGTATTGGTAAATAGCCCATCATCTGAAGGTGGTATCGGTAATATCTACAACAATATGATTCCATCATTGACTCTTGGATGTGGTTCACACGGTCACAACTCAATTTCTCATAATGTTAGCTCATTTGACCTTCTTAATATTAAAACACTGTCAAAGCGCCGCAATAACATGCAGTGGTTTCGTGTCCCACCAAAAATTTTCTTTGAAAAAGACTCAATAACTTATTTGCGTCACATCAAGGCTGAACGTGTTATGTTGGTCTGCGACCCAGGTATGGTTCAGTTTGGTTATGCAAATTTGGTTAAACGACAATTGGAACTTAACCACAATGACCCATTGATTGAAGTCTTCTCAGATGTTGAACCAAACCCATCTACAAATACAGTTTATAAAGGTTTGGAACGCTTTGTAGACTTCCAACCAGATGTTATCATCGCCCTTGGTGGTGGTTCTGCAATGGATGCCGCTAAGGCAATGTGGATGTTCTTCGAACACCCAGATGTAAGCTTCTTTGGAGCTAAGCAAAAATTCTTGGATATCCGTAAACGTACCTACAAGATTCCTTATGCAGAAAAAACAACATTTATTTGTATTCCAACTACTTCAGGAACAGGTTCAGAAGTAACATCATTTGCAGTTATCACTGACAGTGAAACACATATCAAGTATCCATTGGCTGACTATGCTTTGACTCCAGACATTGCCATTGTTGACCCAGCCTTGGTTATGAGTGTGCCTGCTAGCGTTACTGCTGATACAGGTATGGACGTTTTGACTCACGCTATTGAATCTTATGTGTCAGTAATGGCAAGTGATTATACACGTGGATTGTCTCTTCAAGCTATCAAACTCGTCTTTGAAAATCTAGAACATTCTTATCGTTTTGCTGATGAAGAATCACGTGAAAAGATGCATAATGCATCAACCATTGCAGGTATGGCTTTTGCAAATGCCTTCCTTGGTATTAGTCACTCATTAGCGCATAAGGTTGGTCCAATGTACAATATTCCACACGGACGTACGAATGCTATCCTCTTGCCACACGTTATCCGCTACAATGGACGTGATCCTCAAAAACATGCGATGTTCCCTAAATATGATTACTTCCGTGCAGACAAGGATTACGCAGATATTGCTCGTTACATGGGATGGGGAACTGACAAGCAATCAGATGCTGAGTTGGTTGAAGTATTGGCTAAAAAAGTCTATGAATTAGGACTTGCTGTTGGAATTGACATGAACTGGAAAGGACAAGGCGTCACTAAGAAACTTCTTCAGGACACTGCTTATACTTTGGCTGAACATGCTTATGAAGACCAATGTACAACAGCTAATCCAAAAGAACCACTTATTTCAGAATTGAAAGAAATTATCGAAACTGCTTTTGATTATAAAGGGTAGACGATGAACTAAAGTAGCTCCATAAGGGCTACTTTTTTTGGCTAAAAAGCTATTAGATTAGAGTGTTTACCTAAATTAAAAATTAAGAACTTCCCTGAATAAGATAGCAAATCGCTTTAAGAATTGTTATAATAGCCTTACAGCAAAATAAGGAGATTCCTATGACAAAAGAAGAAGGGCTTAGTTTGGGTGATACAGAGCCTCGTGAAACGAGGCCTCCAAGGGCCTCCATAGAAGGGAATAGAGCGACTAATAAGTTTAGAGAGTTTGATGCTGATAGGGTAGTGAGTGTTCAATTCAATCCCAGTCAAAAGATGAACGAATCAAAAGCGCCAGTAACTTCAAAGAACATTTTGGGAATGGTATCAGGTGTAATTGCAGCAATACTCACCATACTTTTGATTGTTTTTGCGGTAATGGGCTACCGATATCAAGCAGCTAGTATTGAGGGTGATTGGATAAGCCCGACTTTTAGCGAGAAAATGTTGGCTACTCTAAAAGATACTGCCAATGCTAAGCAAAAGATCAGTAATGCCTTACCACAGGGGCAAAACCTTATCACTGATATCAATACAGCGATGAGCATTACTGATAATAAAGCCCGATTAGAGGTGAGTTTTATCTATAATCGAAAAGGTCTTTATGAGGCTTACAAGAGTAGGGTCAATGAACTGAAAGGTCAGTACGGGGAGGAATTCTCAGAGGTGTTTGATAGTTATTCATTGTCAGAAAAAGATTACTACAAACAGTTTGATTCGACGATAAAAAAAGAACTTCCCAAGAGTTATACTTACGATTCTAAAACAGGTCAAGTAACAACAACTGCTTTCATGGGTGACATAAACCGTTGGGATCAAACAATCACAATAGCTAGTGCTGGAGATTCAGATGTCTTTAAAAAAGGTGACGTATTAGACTATACACCTAACAATGGTGGCTTTGTCATCAAAGCACACAGTGAATTTGGTGACATTAACTTTACCAGAAAATAAATTAAAAATGTAATTAAAGGGGAATATAGATGACAAGAGCGGAATGGTTGGACTATTTTGAAACGGTGAATGGACGTAAGCCGAGTGTGCAGGAGATGGCGGATGCTTTGAAGGCTGGAGAGTTTGTTAATGAGGAGCCAGTTAAAGCAGAAGAAACAGCTACGGCTGAACCCATTAAGGTTGAGGCAGAAATCGTTGAGACAAATGCTAATCCTGCATCAATTGAAGGAACACCAATAACAGCTACACCAGCGACAGTTGCTTTTCCAGAAGGGCAAGCAGCTGTGACCAATATGGCTCCTAAAAAAGGCTTAGATGCTAAAAAGAAAAAATTTATCATAATTTCTGTTCTTTCAGCCGTAGCTCTTATCCTATTAAGTGTTGGTGGCTTTACGGGCTACCGTTATGTGACAGGCAATATTGACGGTAAGTGGTACAGCAGTTCTCTAGGTAGAGAATATAGTTCAAGTATGACCGAAGGTTTGACCGATGTGGATAGTAAAGAACTTGAAAAATATATTACAAAAACTGCTGTAACCATGAAGGCAAAGGGTAGCAATGCGAAGGTGACTGCAAGCTTTACGTTTGACAAGGAAACCTATATCAAAGACTACCGTGAGAGAGTTCAAAAGACCTTTTCAACCTTTGGCGATTTATTTAAAGACCTTTATGGAGAATCCTTCGAAAATTATTACAGTGAGGAAACCATAGAGAAAGAACTTGATGAAGCTCTTGAAAAGGCTGCTAAAGATAGTGGTCAAAAGTATGATTCCAAGACAGGTGAAACTACAACGACCCTCTTTAAAGGGAAGGTTAGTCGTTTAGGGCATAAGATGACTATTACTTCTGTCAACAAAGATGTTGATATTGATGGTCTTAATGTGAAAAAAGGACAAGAGCTAAAAGTTACCAAGAAGGATAAAAAAGTTATCCTTAGTGGTGATGGTAAGGCAAAAGATATGACCTTCTCAACTGAGAATGACACTAAAGATAAATTTTAAACCAAAATCCGGAATAGAAAAATTCCGGATTTTTTCTTGTCTTTGAATCCTGTACATCAAGTGAAAGCCGAATGTTTTTTGCACAAGTCACAATATGTGTAGAAATATTCTGACAATTATGCTACAATGGAGCCAAAGACTATCTAAAAAAGAGGATTTACCATGACACTTGTATACCAATCAACACGTGATGAAAATAATAAAGTGACAGCTAGCCAGGCTATTCTTCAAGGTTTGGCAACAGATGGTGGTTTGTTTACACCATTGTCAATCCCTGAGGTTGCTTTGGACTTTGACCAATTGAAAGACGCTTCTTATCAAGAAGTTGCTAAATTGGTTTTGTCAGCTTTCTTGGATGATTTCACTGAAGAAGAATTGGATTACTGTATCACAAATGCTTATGATGACAAGTTTGACATGGCTACTATTGCTCCTGTTGTGAAACTTAAGGATCATTATAATCTTGAACTTTTCCATGGTTCTACTATCGCCTTCAAAGATATGGCACTGTCAATTTTGCCATACTTACTAACAACATCAGCTAAAAAACAAGGTGTTGATAATAAGATTGTTATCTTGACAGCGACATCAGGGGACACTGGTAAGGCAGCCATGGCTGGTTTTGCGGATGTTCCTGGAACTGAAATCATTGTTTTCTATCCAAAAGATGGTGTTTCAAAAATCCAAGAACTACAAATGACTACTCAAACAGGTGCGAACACTCATGTTATTGCTATTGATGGTAACTTTGATGATGCCCAAACAGATGTCAAACGCATGTTTAACGATGTTGATTTACGTGAGAAGTTGTTGGCTCATCAAACGCAATTTTCATCAGCTAACTCAATGAATGTTGGCCGTTTGGTACCACAAGTGGTTTACTATGTTTATGCCTATGCACAATTGGTTAAGTCGGGTCATATTCAAAACGGTGATAAGATTAACGTTACAGTACCAACAGGTAACTTTGGTAACATCTTGGCAGCCTATTATGCACGTCAAATTGGTGTCCCAGTTGGCAAGTTAATCTGCGCCTCTAACGAAAATAATGTTCTTACAGACTTCTTTGCAACAGGTACTTACGACAAGAAACGTGACTTCAAGGTGACAACAAGTCCTTCAATGGATATCTTGGTATCTTCTAACTTGGAACGCTTGATTTTCCACCTTCTTGGCAATGATGCAACTAAGACTAAAGAACTTATGGATGCGCTTGTGACTAAGGGTGAGTATACTTTGGCTGATGCAAATCAAGATATTTTAGACTTGTTTGCAGCTGGTTTTGCGACCGAGGATGAAACAGCTGCTGAAATCAAACGTGTTTACGAGGAAGACAAATATATTGAAGATCCTCATACAGCAGTTGCCTCAGCGGTTTACGAAGCCTATGTTCAAAAGACAGATGATCACACACCAACAGTCATCGCCTCAACAGCTAGCCCTTACAAATTCCCACGTGTAGCTGTCTCAGCTGTCACTGGTAAAGACAGTGGAGATGACTTCAAAGCGGTAGCAGATTTGCACCAACTTTCAGGTGTAGCTATCCCAGCTGCTGTAGATGGACTTGAACGTGCAGAAGTTCGCCATAAAACAGTTGTTGCGGCAGCTGATATGCAAAAAGCAGTTGAAAGCTATCTTGGCTTATAAGAATAAAAAAATAGGAGCTGAGAAATCAGCCCTATTTTTATCAATGTAAAAGAGAATATTATGACAGAAACAAAGAAAATTCTAAATATAGCCTTGCCGGCTATGGCTGAGAACCTTTTACAAATGTTGATGGGGGTTGTCGATTCTTATCTAGTGGCGCAGGTTGGTATTGTCGCCATATCAGGGGTTTCCGTGGCTAATAATATCATTACCATTTATCAGGCTATCTTTATTGCCTTGGGGGCCTCAAGTGCTAGTGTCATTGCTAGAAGTCTAGGAAAAGGTGATGTCAAAGCGACCAACCGAGATACCTGGGATGCTATCATTATTACTCTTGCCCTTAGTTTGGTTCTTGGTCTACTTTCGATTTTGGGTGGAGGAACCATTCTAAATCTTTTAGGTACTGAGCAATCGGTGACTCAGGCTGGTAGTCTCTACCTTGCACTTGTCGGTGGGGGAGTCGTCTTTCTAGGATTGATGACCACTTTTGGTAATATTCTACGAGCCAAGGGACGCCCTCGTATTTCCATGGTTGTCAGTCTTTTGACCAATGTGCTTAATGCTATTTTATCCTCTTTAGCCATATTTGTTGGTCATTGGGGGATTATTGGGGTTGCGACAGCAACGGTTTTTTCTCGTCTGGTTGGGACAGTGATTCTATGGACAGCCATGAAATTGGATGTGAAGCAGTTTGAGGTCACTAAACCGTTGAACAAGGAGTTGTTGGGGATTGCCTTGCCAGCTGCAGGTGAACGACTGATGATGCGTGCTGGTGATGTGGTAATCGTGGCTATTATTGTGACCTTTGGTACAGCTGTTGTCGGTGGTAATGCCATTGGTGAAAACCTTACCCAGTTTAACTACATGCCTGGTATGGGAGTAGCGACAGCGACGGTAATTCTAGTTGCCAATAGTTTGGGTCGGGGGGATAAGGCGCAGATGAAGCGTATTATTCGAGAATCTTACTGGATTTCGACTGTCCTCATGGTTCTGGTATCGGGAATTATTTTAGGTTTTGGTCATGGTTTGTCAGGCCTTTTCACAGATAATAAAGCAGCTATTGCGGCTAGTCAGGTAGTTATTCTTTATTCTTTTCTGGGGAATCCTGTGACTTCGGGAACTTTAGTCTACACAGCAGTTTGGCAAGGTCTGGGTAAGGCTAAGATGCCTTTTTATGCAACGACTATTGGGATGTGGGTCATCCGAATTTTCTCAGGATACTTCCTTGGAGTGAGTCTGGGAATGGGTCTTGCAGGTGTCTGGATTGCAACAGTTGTTGATAATGTATGGCGTGCGATATTCCTCTACGTGATGTACCGTCGTTATCTCATAAAGAGACAGTTTTAATGATAAATTGATGAGGAGATGCTCTCTACAGGGGGTATCTCCTTCTTATTTTTTACAAGTGGGCTTGAATATGGTAAAATAAGCTGATAAAAACTTTTTGAGGTAGTAATTATGACTGTAAAAATCAATACAAAAGATGGTCAAATCGAATTGTCAGATGATGTCATCGCAACAGTAGTTGGCGGTTCAGCAACAGAAATTTTTGGCGTTGTCGGTATGGCAAGTAAGAGTGCTATCCGAGATAATTTTCAAGCACTTCTCGGAAAAGAAAACTACGCAAAAGGAGTTGTCGTGAAATCTACTGATGCAGGTATCACTGTGGATGTATACACTGTCATGAGTTACGGTGTCAAGATCAGTGAGGTTTCTAAAAATATTCAAGAACGTGTAAAATTCAATCTTGAGAATCAATTGGGTATCAAGGCTGAAACTGTTAATGTTTACGTTCAAAGCATCAAAGTCGTAGGAGAAAACTAGTGTCTAAAATTACAACAAGCTTGCTTCAAGAAATGGTAGAGGCTGCGGCGACTCGTCTTGGTAAGCAGGCAGAATATGTGAACTCGCTTAATGTCTTCCCAGTTCCTGATGGAGATACAGGAACTAATATGGGTATGACCATGGATAACGGAGCTAAGGCTGTTTCTGATCAGACGGCATCAACAGTTGGTGAAGTTGGACAAATCTTGTCTAAAGGACTTTTGATGGGTGCTCGTGGGAATTCAGGGGTCATCACTTCTCAATTGTTCCGTGGCTTTGGACAAAGTATCAAAGGCAAAATCGAACTTGATGGTAAGGATTTAGCCAGCGCTTTCCAATCAGGTGTTGAAGTTGCTTATAAAGCTGTTATGAAGCCTGTTGAAGGTACAATCTTGACTGTTTCTCGTGGTGCAGCCACAGCAGCTATTAAAAAAGCAGAATCTACGGATGATGCTGTTGAGGTTATGCGTGCAGCTCTTGAAGGAGCTAAGGCAGCCTTGGCTAAGACTCCAGAAATGCTACCAGTTTTAAAAGAGGTCGGTGTTGTCGATTCAGGTGGTCAAGGATTGGTCTTTATCTATGAAGGGTTCTTGTCAGCACTTACTGGTGAGTATATTGCTTCAGAGGATTTCCAAGCAACGCCTGCTACCATGACTGAAATGATTAATGCTGAGCACCATAAATCTGTTGCAGGTCATGTAGCGACCGAAGATATCAAATTTGGTTACTGTACTGAAATTATGGTTGCTCTTAAACAAGGACCTACATATGTCAAAGATTTTGATTATGAAGAATTCCGTAATTACTTGAGTAATCTTGGCGACTCTCTCCTTGTCGTTAACGATGATGAGATTGTTAAGGTCCATGTTCATACGGAAGATCCGGGTCTTGTCATGCAAGAAGGTCTTAAGTATGGTGCCCTTGTCAAAGTTAAGGTTGACAACATGCGTAACCAACACGATGCACAAGTGCAAAAAGAAGAAGCTGTGCAAACAGAGCAGTCAGCTCCTAAAGATTTTGCCCTTATCACGGTTGTTGCTGGTGATGGACTTGCAGATATTTTCAAATCTCAAGGTGTTGACTATGTGATTTCAGGTGGTCAAACAATGAATCCATCAACAGAGGATATCGTTAAGGCTATTGAGCAGGTTAATGCTAAGAATGTTATCATCTTGCCAAATAATAAAAACATCTTTATGGCGGCACAATCAGCTGCTGAAGTAGTAGATGTCAATGCGGCAGTTGTTGAAACACGTACAGTTCCACAAGGCTTTACAAGCTTGCTTGCTTTCGACCCTAGCCAAAGTATCGAAGCTAACGTTGAAGCGATGACAGCTAGTCTTTCAGACGTCACAAGTGGTAGCGTGACCTTAGCGGTACGTGACACAACTATTGATGGCCTTGAGATTCATGAAAATGACATCCTTGGTATGGTTGATGGTAAGATTCTTGTGTCTACACCAGATATGGATCAAGCCCTTCTTGATACCTTTGACAAGATGATTGACGAAGATAGCGAAATTGTTATGATTTATGTCGGCGAAGAAGGAAATAAAGAACAAGCTCAAACAATCGCTGATAAATTGGAAGCAGCACACGAAGATATTGAAGTTGAAATCTTCCAAGGTGATCAGCCAGTATATCCATATATCTTTAGCGTTGAGTAATTTTGAAATAATCATTTAGGAAGTCTTAGGGCTTCCTTTTTGTTTTGTCGATTTCGATACAGCAGGAACGCTTTTTCGGAATTACAGAAATATTCTGAAAATTCCTTGACATTACTTTGCAAAGTGGTAACATATGATGTGAGAAATTTTATAGATTGAAGGTAACATCATGAGAAGTGATATGATTAAAGTTGGTGTTGATAAGGCGCCAGCACGTGGACTTTTGTATGCGACTGGACAGGTTAAATCTTCCAAGGATATGAAAAAGCCTTTTATTGCTATTTGTAACTCCTATATTGATATTGTTCCAGGGCATGTTCACTTACGTGAATTGGCAGATATTGCTAAAGAAGCTATCCGTGAAGCTGGTGGTGTTCCCTTTGAGTTTAATACAATTGGTGTAGATGATGGGATTGCCATGGGGCATATTGGGATGCGTTACAGCCTTCCTTCTCGTGAATTAATTGCTGACTCTGCAGAAACTGTTATTAACGCCCACTGGTTTGATGGGGTTTTCTATATTCCTAACTGTGATAAGATTACACCAGGGATGATTTTGGCGGCTATGCGTACGAATGTGCCAGCGGTATTTTGCTCAGGTGGCCCTATGAAGGGTGGCGTTGACATGACTGGTCATCAGGCTACGCTATCAAGTTTGTTTGAAGCTGTAGGTACTTATCAGGCTGGAGATATGAGCAAGAAAGAGCTCGATTATTTGGAAAAAAATGCCTGTCCAACTTGTGGTTCATGTTCAGGAATGTTTACTGCCAACTCAATGAACTGTTTGATGGAAGTTTTGGGTCTTGCACTTCCAGGTAATGGTACTATCCTAGCTGTTTCAGATGAACGTCGTGAATTGGTTCGTCAAGCAGCTACAAAATTGATGGACAACATCAAAAATAATGTTCGCCCACGTGATATTGTGACTAAAGAAGCAATTGATGATGCCTTTGCGCTTGATATGGCCATGGGTGGTTCAACCAATACCGTTCTTCATACGCTTGCTATTGCGCGTGAAGCTGGAATTGATTATAACCTCAAGGACATTAACGAGATTGCTAAGAAAACACCTTATCTTTCTAAAATCGCCCCTTCAAGTGTTTACACCATGCATGATGTGCACGAAGCTGGTGGTGTTCCAGCCATTATTAATCAGTTGATTAAGAAAGGTGCCATTAAGGGTGACCGCATCACAGTCACTGGTAAGACTTTGAAAGAAAATGTGGCTGGTGCTGAAATTAAAAATGAAGAAATCATTCATCCAATCGAACATCCAATTTCACCAGTTGGTGGTTTGTCTATCCTTTACGGAAATATTGCTCAGGATGGCGCTGTTATCAAGGTTGGTGGTGTAGACCCATCTGTTAAAACTTTCCGTGGTAAAGCCATTTGTTGTGATTCACAAGATCAAGCCCTTGAGTTGATTGACAATGGAACTGTCAAGAAGGGACATGTCGTCGTCATTCGTTACGAAGGTCCTCAAGGTGGTCCTGGTATGCCAGAGATGCTGGCGCCAACATCTAAGATTGTCGGACGTGGGCTTGGTAAAGATGTAGCTCTTATTACAGATGGCCGCTTCTCAGGAGCGACTCGTGGTATTGCTATTGGTCACGTATCTCCAGAAGCTGCTGAAGGTGGAAATATCGCCTTGATTGAAGATGGTGACGAAATCGTGATTGATCTTCCAAATCGTACCATCGATTTGCTTGTCGATGATGCAACACTTGAAGAACGTCGTAAACACTTGAAACCGTTCAAATCAAAAATTTCAAGTGGTTGGTTGCGTCGTTACACAGCTTTTGCCAAATCTGCTAATGTCGGTGGAACATTGATGAGTGATGAAGAGTTTGAAGAGCGTAAGGCAGAACGTCAAGCACAGGAGAAGGACTAAAACCATTCTTTCCAAAGGGTTTGTGATATTTTTCTCCTAACCCCTTGCAAATCTGGTTAAAAATGTTATCATAGTATACAAGGTTTTGAATTTTTAGACAATTCGGAAAAAACCAACTACTAAAGGAGGTCCATGTGAAGAAAATTGAACTTGAAGAAGCACGCTCTGGTGCTGATTTGATTCTTGATACACTTCTTGAACTTGGGATTTCAACCATCTTTGGATATCCTGGCGGTGCGGTTCTTCCTTTGTATGATGCTATTTATAAAAATGACGAGATTAATCATATCTTATCTCGTCATGAGCAAGGAAGTTTGCATGAAGCTGAGGGTTATGCAAAATCAACTGGTAAACTTGGTGTTGCTCTGGTAACGAGTGGTCCTGGTGCGACTAATGCTATCACAGGGATTGCAGATGCTATGAGTGATAGTGTACCTCTCCTTGTATTTACAGGTCAGGTAGGAACAGCAGGTATTGGTAAGGATGCCTTCCAAGAGGCTGATATTGTTGGAATCACCATGCCGATTACCAAATACAACTATCAAGTTCGTGATACAGCTGATATTCCTCGTATTATTAAGGAAGCAGTCCATATTGCAACGACTGGGCGTCCTGGTCCAGTTGTTATTGACCTTCCGAAAGATATTGTAGCTAAGGAAACGGATTATATTAACGATCCTGAAATTTATCTTCCAAGTTACCAACCAACGCTAAGACCAAACGAAATGCAGATTAAGAAAATCTTGAAACAGTTGGGCAAAGCTAAAAAACCAGTTATCGTAGCTGGAGGTGGGGTATCTTATTCTGAGTCTGCTAAGGAGTTAGTCGCTTTTGCAGAACGCTACCAAATTCCGGTTGTTACAAGTCTATTAGGTCAAGGAACAATTGCTACTAGCCATCCCCTTTTCTTGGGCATGGGAGGTATGCATGGTTCATATGCAGCTAATATTGCTATGACTGACGCTGACTTTATGATTTCTATTGGTTGTCGTTTTGATGACCGTTTAACAGGTAATCCTAAAACATTTGCTAAGAATGCTAAGGTCGTTCACATTGATGTGGATCCGGCTGAAATTGGTAAAATTATTGCTGTAGATATTCCTGTTGTTGGAGATGCTAAGCAAGCTCTTGAGATGCTTTTAGCAGAACCTGTTGTTAAAAACAACACTGAAAAATGGATTGAAAAAGTCACGAAAGATAAAGAGCGTGTGCGTTCTTACGACAAGAAAGAACGTATGGTACAACCTCAGGCAGTTATCGAACGTATCGGTGAATTGACTAAGGGTGATGCTGTTGTGGTTACTGACGTTGGTCAACATCAAATGTGGACTGCTCAGTACTATCCATACCAAAATGAACGCCAACTGGTTACCTCAGGTGGTCTAGGAACAATGGGATTTGGTGTTCCAGCAGCCATTGGTGCTAAGATTGCCAATCCTGATAAGGAAGTTGTTCTCTTTGTTGGTGATGGTGGTTTCCAAATGACTAACCAAGAGTTGGCTATCTTGAACATTTATAAGGTACCAATCAAGGTTGTCATGCTCAACAACCATTCACTTGGTATGGTTCGCCAATGGCAAGAGTCCTTCTATGAGGGACGTACATCAGAATCTGTCTTTGAAACTCTTCCAGATTTCCAATTGATGGCTCAAGCTTATGGGATCAAGTCTTATAAGTTTGATAATCCAGAAACAATTGATCAGGATTTGGAAGTTATCAAGGAAGATGTGCCAATGTTCATAGAGGTAGACATCTCTCGTAAGGAGCATGTTTTGCCAATCGTTCCGGCTGGTAAGAGTAATAACGAAATGTTGGGGGTGAAGTTCAATGCGTAGAATGTTAACTGCTAAACTTCAAAACCGTTCCGGTGTCCTTAACCGCTTCACAGGTGTCCTTTCAAGACGTCAAGTCAACATTGAAAGTATTTCTGTTGGTGCTTCAGAGGATCCTAATGTTTCACGTATTACGATTATTATTGATGTAAATTCTCACAATGAGGTGGAACAAATCATCAAACAACTCAATCGTCAGATTGATGTGATTCGCATTCGCGATATTACAGATCAGCCACATTTGGAACGTGAAGTTATCTTAGTTAAGGTATCAGCACCAACCTCTAAACGTGCTGAAATCTTGGCAATTATTCAACCTTTCCGTGCTTCGGTGGTTGATGTGGCACCTAGCTCTATTACTATCCAGATGACTGGGAATGCTGAAAAGAGCGAGGCGCTTCTACGAGTTATTCGACCTTATGGTATTAAGAATATCGCTCGTACGGGTGCGACTGGATTTACCCGTGATTAAAAATCCAATTTAAATTTGTTAACCCAGCCTTAAAAAGGCAATAAAATATTTTTTTAGAAAAGAGACATATTACTATGGCAGTTCAAATGGAATATGAAAAAGACGTAAAAGTACCAGCACTTGACGGCAAAAAAATTGCTGTTATTGGTTACGGTTCACAAGGTCATGCGCATGCACAAAACTTGCGTGATTCAGGACATGATGTCATCATCGGTGTACGTCCTGGTAAATCATTTGATAAAGCTAAAGAAGATGGTTTTGATACTTACACAGTAGCAGAAGCAACTAAATTGGCTGATATCATTATGGTTTTGGCACCAGATGAAATTCAAAAAGACATCTATAAAGATGAAATTGCGCCAAACTTGAGTGCAGGTAAAGCTCTTGGTTTTGCCCATGGGTTTAATATTCATTTTGGCTACATTAAAGCTCCAGAAGATGTTGATGTCTTCATGGTTGCTCCTAAAGGACCAGGTCACTTGGTACGTCGTACATATACAGAAGGTTTTGGTGTACCAGCTCTTTACGCTGTTTACCAAAATCCAACAGGAAATGCTCAAAACATTGCAATGGACTGGGCTAAAGGTATCGGTGCTGCACGTGTTGGCTTGCTTGTAACAACATTTAAAGAAGAAACTGAAGAAGATTTGTTTGGTGAACAAGCAGTTCTTATGGGTGGTTTGACACACCTTATTGAAGCAGGTTTCGAAGTGTTGACTGAAGCTGGTTATGCACCACAATTGGCTTACTTTGAAGTTCTTCATGAAATGAAACTTATCGTTGACCTTATTTATGAAGGTGGATTTAAGAAAATGCGTCAATCATGTTCAAATACTGCAGAATTTGGTGACTTTGTAACTGGCCCACGTGTCATCGGTCCAGAAGTCAAAGAAAACATGAAAGCTGCACTTGCTGATATCCAATCAGGTAAATTTGCTCGTGAATTCGTTGAAGACCACGATGCTGGCTTCCCACGTTTGAAAGCTTACCGTAAAGAAGCTGAAGAACTTGAAATTGAAAAGATTGGTGTTGAATTGCGTAAAGCAATGCCATTCGTTGGTCAAAACGACGACGACGCTTTCAAGATTTATAACTAATGTGATAGTCTCAAAAAAACCAGCCTAGTGCTGGTTTTTTTGTGTCTTGAAGAAAGTAGTAAGTATTGAGAGTTGATGCGCAGGCAGCCACTATTTTTATTGTGCACCTGTAGTTGAATGTCCAAGGTAAAAAAATCACTCCATTAAGGAGTGAGAATTGGTATTTATTAGTAAGTCAAGACAAAGTTTTTCTTCTTACCACGACGGATAACGGTGATTTCGTTGTCAATTTTATCGCTATCTGAAAGCGTGTAATCAAGGTCTTGGATACGTTCGCCGTTGATATAAATAGCACCGTTTTGTACATCTTCACGTGCTTGGCGTTTAGATGGAGAAATCTTGGCATTGACGAGAAGTTCAACGATGTTAAGATTTTCGTCTGCTGAAATTTCATAGGTTGGCACACCGTGGAGAGCAACTTTGAGGTCACGTGCTGAGAGGGCTTTAAGATTACCAGCGAAGAGTTGTTCAGTGATGTGAACAGCTTGTTCGTAGGCTTCTTTACCGTGTACCAAGGTCACAACTTCACGAGCCAAAATCTTTTGTGCCAAGCGTTGGTGACGAGCTTGATCAAATTCTTTACCGATTTCTTCGATTTCTTCAAGTGATAAGAAAGTGAAAATCTTCAAGAAGCGAACAGCATCATCATCCATAACGTTGAGCCAGAATTGGTACATTTCGTAAGGTGTAGTCTTAGTCGCATCAAGCCAGACAGCGTTACCTTCAGATTTACCGAATTTTTTACCCGTTGAATCTGTGATAAGTGGCACAGTGATAACATGTCCAGATTTGTCTGCTTTACGACGCAAGAGCTCAGTACCTGCTGTCATGTTACCCCATTGGTCAGATCCCCCGATTTGAAGAGTTACACCGTATTTATCGTTGAGTTCATAGAAATCGTAACCCTGCATAATTTGGTAGGCAAACTCAGTGTAAGAGATACCTGTTTCGATACGCTTCTTAACAGATTCCTTACTCATCATGTAGTTAACCGTGAAGTATTTACCCACATCACGCAAGAAATCGATGAAGCTGACTGAACCAAACCAGTCATAGTTGTTGACCATAACGGCTTTGTTGTCACCATTTTCAAAGTCAAGGAAGCGAGAGAGTTGGCCTTGAATTTTTTCTACCCAACCTTCAACCGTTTCTTTGGTTTGGAGGCTACGTTCAGCATCTTTAAATGATGGGTCACCAATCAAACCTGTTGCGCCACCAACGAGGGCATAAGGTTTGTGTCCAGCCAATTGCAGGCGACGGCTTGTAAGGATGGCTACAAGATGCCCAAGATGGAGACTGTCTGCTGTTGGGTCATAACCAGTGTAGTATGACACAGGTCCCTCTTCAAAGGCTTTTACAAGGGCTTCTTCGTCTGTGGTTTGAAAAATCAAGCCACGTGCTTTTAGTTCTTCAAAAATTGTCATGATATTCTCCAGTAAAGTATATTCTGCACCATTATACCAAAAGAAAGCAACCCTATGCAAGCTTTGTCAAAGTTTGTTATAATAGGCTTTGAGGTATTTCTATGAATTTTGAAAAAATAATAAATTTTTTTAGACGGCCAGGTCAAGCCATTCGTAAAAAGTTTGCCGGTTTCAGGTCTAAAAAAGGAGAGAAATCTTTAGGAGAGGGGAAGCTTGTGACTGAGTCTAAGAAAAATCACAAGCAAGCGAAGAAGTCGTCTGAGGACCGGATGACTTTCCTAGATATGGGCGATGTTTTCTTAAAAACATTAAAACTCTTGTCTGATTTCTTTTATGTGGTTATTATCGTCCTTACCTTGTTTGGTGCCGGTATTGGTTTGGGCTATTTGGGGAGTCAAATTGAGTCTGTTCCGTCTATTAAGGATAAAACCTTGTTGAATCAGATTAGTGAGGTTAGTCTGGTATCTTCGATGAGTTATTCTGACTCTAAGAAGATTGCAGATATTGACACGGACTTATTGAGAACTCCGATTGAAAGTGATGCGATTTCTAATAACGTCAAAAATGCCATCATCGCAACTGAGGATGAAAATTTCAAGAAGCATAAGGGTGTTGTACCAAAGGCGGTTTTTAGGGCCTTGGTGTCATCAGTGTTAGGTGTAGGTTCCTCAAGTGGCGGTTCAACGCTGACTCAGCAGTTAATCAAGCAACAGGTCACGGGAGATGCCCCGACCTTTAAGCGTAAGGCAGCAGAGATTATCTATGCCCTACAACTGGAGCGTCGTGCTTCAAAAAATGAAATTTTAACCGACTACCTGAATGTTTCTCCTTTTGGACGTAACTATAGGGGAAAAAATATCGCTGGTATTGAGGAAGCTGCCCAAGGAATTTTCGGGGTTTCTGCAGCGGATTTAACTGTTCCTCAAGCGGCTTATCTTGCAGGTTTACCACAGAGTCCCATTGTCTATTCGCCTTATACCGCAGATGGTCAACTCAAGAACGCAAATGACCTGTCTTATGGCTTAGCGCGTCAAAAAGATGTCCTTTACAATCTCTATCGAGGCGGCTACCTAGATAAGTCACAATACGATAGTTACAAGAATTATGATATTACTAAAGATTTCAAGGCTGGAGAAAATCCAGATGCTGTCAGTCATGACTATTTGTACTATTCAGTCATGTCTGAAGCTCAGGATGTCATGTATGATTATTTGGTGAAGCGTGACAAGGTATCAAGTCAAGAGTTAAAAAATGATAAGACAAAGGAAACCTACCGTGAGATGGCTCTTCGAGAGCTACAAACAGGTGGTTATCATGTCAAGACAACAATTGACAATGCCGTCTATAATGCGATGCAAAATGCTGCTAGTCAATATGGTGGCCTACTCGATCAAGGTGGCAATAGTGGCGTTGAAGTCGGAAATGTACTGATGGACAATGCGACTGGAGCAATTCTAGGATTTGTTGGTGGTCGTAGTTATGAAAATAACCAAAATAACCATGCCTTTGATACGGCACGTTCTCCTGGTTCTTCTATTAAGCCCATTATCGCTTATGGTATTGCTATTGATCAAGGTTTGATGGGAAGCTCCAGTATTCTTTCCAATTATCCAGCCAATTTTACAGGTGGGACACCGATTCTTCACGATGGTAATAAGGGTACGGCTATGATGAATCTGCAGGAGGCTCTTAATACCTCATGGAATATTCCTGCTTTTTGGACCTACCAAATGCTTCAGCGTAATGATGTTGATGTTGAGGGATATATGACCAAGATGGGTTACAATATTGCTAACTATAATATTGAGAGTCTACCTCTTGGTGGTGGGATTGAAACGACAGTCGCCCAACAGGTCAATGCTTATCAGATGCTTTCAAATGGTGGTGTCTACGAAAAAGGTTATATGGTTGATAGTATTACTGATCGTACAGGCGAGGTTATTTATCAGCATAAATCCGAAGGGGTTCAAGTTTTCTCGAGGGCTACGGCAAGTATCATGGATAATCTCCTCAAAGAAGTTGTCGTTAAGGGGGCAACGACCCAGTTCCATTCTGAATTGAAAAATGTCAATGGTTCAGCAGCTTCAGCCGATTGGATGGGTAAAACAGGAACGACAGATAACTTTGCGGATGCTTGGCTGATTGTGTCAACTCCTGGGATTACCCTTGGTGGTTGGGCTGGTTATGACAATAATACGCCGACCGATTCTAAAACAGGTTACACCTACAATGCCCAATATATGGCTCGTTTAACGTCAGCTATCTACAATGCTAATCCAGGTATTTTTAAGACAGGTGATAAGTTTAACATGGATTCAAGTGCCATAAAAGCCAGTGTGCTCAAATCAACAGGTCTTAAGCCAGCAACAGTGTCGGTCAATGGCCGTAATGTTTCCGTAAGTGGTGAAATGGTTGATAGTTACTGGGCCAAAAATGGGCCTGGCGACACCACTTACAAGTTTGCTATCGGAGGAACGGATAGTGACTATCAAAAGGCTTGGTCTAGTATTCTTGGAGGTCATTAAAATCTCCCAAAAACTTGCAAAAAAGCTAAAAATTAGGTATAATATAGGCAACTATTTGTCGTCTTACTTGGTTGAAATATTGTCCAATCAAGAGATACAGCAGTTAAATCAACGTTTTTTCGGTCAGATTTAGCTGCTATTTTTGTGCTTATTTTTAGGATTTCCAAGCATTGTAATGCATATTTAAAGGTTCTAAAAATTCACATCTTGCCCTATCTCTGAGTATCTGTTATTAGAGTGGTCAGATTTAGCATTTGATTGGATAAAGCACTAAAAAAATGGCAAATATTTAAAGTGCACGACTTGCAAAGCAGGTCTCGAATGTAGAAAAGGAGTAGAAGACTTGGCAGGACATGACGTTCAATACGGGAAACATCGTACCCGTCGTAGTTTTTCAAGAATCAAAGAAGTTCTTGATTTACCAAACTTGATTGAAATCCAAACGGATTCATTTAAAGATTTCTTGGATACTGGTCTTAAAGAGGTTTTTGAGGATGTACTTCCTATCTCAAACTTCACAGACACTATGGAATTGGAATTCGTTGGTTACGAATTGAAAGAGCCTAAGTATACACTTGAAGAAGCTCGTATCCACGATGCATCATACTCAGCACCAATCTTTGTGACTTTCCGTCTTATTAACAAAGAAACTGGTGAAATCAAAACTCAGGAAGTCTTCTTTGGAGATTTCCCTATTATGACTGAGATGGGTACTTTCATCATCAATGGTGGTGAACGTATTATCGTTTCTCAGTTGGTGCGCTCACCGGGTGTTTACTTTAACGATAAGGTTGATAAAAACGGTAAAGTGGGTTATGGCTCAACAGTTATCCCTAACCGTGGGGCATGGCTTGAACTTGAAACAGATTCAAAAGACATCGCCTATACTCGTATCGACCGTACACGTAAGATTCCATTCACAACGCTTGTGCGTGCGCTTGGATTCTCAGGTGATGACGAAATTGTTGATATCTTTGGTGATAGCGAGTTGGTTCGCAACACTGTTGAAAAAGATATCCACAAAAACCCAGCAGATTCACGTACTGATGAAGCGCTTAAAGAAATTTATGAACGTCTTCGTCCGGGTGAACCTAAAACTGCCGACAGTTCACGTAGCTTGCTTGTAGCTCGTTTCTTTGACCCACGTCGTTATGACTTGGCTGCTGTTGGTCGTTACAAAGTTAACAAAAAACTTAACATCAAGACACGTCTTTTGGGACAAACTATTGCTGAAAACTTGGTAGATTCTGAAACAGGTGAAATCCTTGTTGAAGCTGGTACTGAAATGACACGTGATGTGATTGATTCAATCGCAGAACACTTGGATGGTGATTTGAACAAATTTGTATACACACCAAACGATTATGCGGTGGTTACAGAACCTGTTGTTCTTCAAAAATTCAAGGTTGTTGCACCAAATGATCCAGATCGTGTGGTTACAATTGTTGGTAATGCCAATCCAGACGATAAGGTTCGTGCTTTGACGACAGCGGATATCTTGGCTGAAATGAGCTACTTCCTTAACCTTGCTGAAGGTATCGGTAAAGTAGACGATATCGACCACCTTGGTAACCGTCGTATCCGTGCCGTTGGTGAATTGCTTGCTAACCAATTCCGTATTGGCTTGGCTCGTATGGAACGTAATGTGCGTGAACGTATGTCAGTTCAGGATAACGAAGTCCTGACACCGCAACAAATTATCAATATTCGTCCTGTAACTGCAGCGGTGAAAGAATTCTTTGGTTCTTCTCAATTGTCACAGTTCATGGACCAACACAACCCATTGTCAGAGTTGTCACACAAACGTCGTTTGTCAGCCTTGGGACCTGGTGGTTTGACACGTGACCGTGCCGGATACGAAGTTCGTGACGTGCACTATACACACTATGGTCGTATGTGTCCAATCGAAACACCTGAAGGACCTAACATCGGTTTGATCAATAACTTGTCTTCATACGGACACCTTAACAAGTATGGTTTCATTCAAACACCATACCGTAAGGTTGACCGTGCAACTGGTAAGGTAACCAACGAAGTGGTTTGGTTGACTGCCGATGAAGAAGATGAGTACACAGTTGCTCAGGCCAACTCTAAACTGAATGAAGATGGAACATTTGCAGAAGAAATCGTCATGGGTCGTCACCAAGGTAATAACCAAGAGTACCCATCACACCTTGTAGATTTCGTAGATGTTTCTCCTAAACAGGTAGTTGCCGTTGCGACAGCATGTATTCCATTCTTGGAAAACGATGACTCTAACCGTGCCCTCATGGGTGCCAACATGCAACGTCAAGCTGTGCCATTGATTGATCCAAAAGCACCATTTGTTGGTACTGGTATGGAATATCAAGCTGCCCACGATTCAGGGGCTGCTGTCATCGCTCAACATGACGGTAAAGTTGTTTACTCTGATGCCGATAAGGTTGAAGTTCGTCGTGAAGATGGTTCGCTTGACGTTTATACTGTTCAAAAATTCCGCCGTTCAAACTCAGGTACTGCTTACAACCAACGTACTTTGGTTAAGGTTGGTGATATTGTCGAAAAAGGTGACTTCATCGCTGATGGTCCATCTATGGAAGGTGGCGAAATGGCCCTCGGTCAAAACCCTATCGTCGCATACATGACATGGGAAGGTTACAACTTCGAGGATGCCGTAATCATGAGTGAGCGTCTTGTGAAAGATGACGTTTATACATCTGTTCACTTGGAAGAATTCGAATCAGAAACACGTGATACAAAGCTTGGGCCTGAAGAAATCACACGTGAATTGCCAAATGTTGGTGAGGAAGCCCTTAAAGACCTTGACGAAATGGGTATTATCCGTATCGGTGCTGAGGTTAAAGAAGGTGACATTCTTGTTGGTAAGGTAACACCTAAGGGTGAAAAAGACCTTTCAGCTGAAGAACGTCTTCTCCACGCTATCTTTGGTGATAAATCTCGTGAAGTACGTGATACGTCACTTCGTGTTCCTCACGGTGGTGATGGTGTCGTTCGTGATGTTAAAATCTTTACACGTGCCAACGGTGATGAATTGCAATCAGGTGTTAACATGCTTGTTCGTGTTTACATTGCTCAAAAACGTAAGATCAAGGTTGGAGATAAGATGGCCGGTCGTCACGGTAACAAAGGGGTTGTTTCTCGTATTGTTCCGGTTGAAGACATGCCTTACCTTCCAGACGGTACACCAGTTGATATCATGTTGAACCCACTTGGGGTGCCATCACGTATGAATATCGGACAAGTTATGGAACTTCACCTTGGTATGGCTGCTCGTAACTTGGGTATTCACATCGCAACACCAGTCTTTGATGGAGCAAGTTCAGAAGACCTCTGGGATACTGTTCGTGAAGCTGGTATGGATAGCGATGCTAAGACAATTCTTTACGATGGCCGTACAGGTGAGCCGTTTGATAACCGTGTGTCAGTTGGTGTCATGTATATGATCAAACTTCACCACATGGTTGATGATAAACTTCACGCTCGTTCAGTTGGTCCTTACTCACTTGTTACTCAACAACCTCTTGGTGGTAAAGCACAATTTGGTGGACAACGTTTCGGTGAGATGGAGGTTTGGGCCCTTGAAGCTTACGGTGCTTCAAACATTCTTCAAGAAATCTTGACTTACAAGTCTGATGATGTTAACGGACGTTTGAAAGCCTATGAAGCGATTACTAAAGGTAAACCAATTCCAAAACCAGGCGTTCCAGAATCATTCCGAGTACTTGTAAAAGAATTGCAATCACTCGGTCTTGACATGCGTGTCCTTGACGAAGACGATCATGAAGTTGAATTGCGTGATCTTGATGAAGGTGAAGATGACGACGTTATGCACGTTGACGATCTTGAAAAAGCACGTGTGCAACAGGCCAAAGAAGCTGCTGAATTAGAAAAAGCTAAAGAAGAAGCTTCAAATAAAGAAGAATAAACATAAGCTTTAGAAGTGGAAGATTCTTCCCCCTCTAAGGTAGCTGATAAAGGTGACAATAGAGCTACTATTGTCAATAGAAAAAAAGAAAGGTAATACTAGTGGTTGACGTAAATCGATTTAAAAGTATGCAAATCACACTAGCTTCACCAACTAAAGTCCGTTCATGGTCTTATGGTGAAGTTAAGAAACCTGAAACAATCAACTACCGTACGCTCAAACCAGAACGTGAAGGTCTCTTTGATGAAGTGATCTTTGGTCCAACTAAGGACTGGGAATGTGCGTGTGGAAAATACAAACGTATCCGTTATAAAGGTATCGTTTGTGACCGCTGTGGTGTTGAAGTAACACGTGCTAAGGTTCGTCGTGAACGTATGGGTCACATCGAGTTGAAAGCACCAGTATCACATATCTGGTACTTCAAGGGAATCCCTTCTCGTATGGGATTGACTTTGGATATGAGCCCTCGTGCGCTTGAAGAAGTTATTTATTTCGCAGCTTACGTGGTTATCGATCCAAAAGAAACACCACTTGAACCAAAATCTCTCTTGACTGAACGTGAATATCGCGAAAAATTGCAAGAGTATGGACATGGTTCATTCGTCGCTAAAATGGGTGCAGAAGCCATCCAAGATCTCTTGAAACAAGTGGATTTGGAAGCTGAAATTGCTGAACTCAAGGAAGAGTTGAAGACAGCAACTGGTCAAAAACGTGTTAAGGCTGTTCGTCGTTTGGACGTTCTTGATGCCTTCTACAAGTCTGGTAACAAACCAGAATGGATGGTACTTAACATCTTGCCAGTATTGCCACCAGATCTTCGTCCGATGGTTCAATTGGATGGTGGCCGTTTTGCAGCATCTGACTTGAACGATCTTTATCGTCGTGTTATCAACCGTAACAACCGTTTGGCTCGTTTGCTTGAATTGAATGCCCCAGGTATCATCGTGCAAAATGAAAAACGTATGTTGCAAGAAGCGGTAGATGCCCTTATTGATAATGGACGTCGTGGTCGTCCAATCACTGGACCAGGTAGTCGTCCACTTAAATCTTTGAGCCACATGCTTAAAGGTAAACAAGGACGTTTCCGTCAGAACTTGCTTGGTAAACGTGTTGACTTCTCTGGACGTTCTGTTATCGCTGTTGGTCCAACACTTAAAATGTATCAATGTGGTGTGCCACGTTTGATGGCCATCGAACTTTTCAAACCATTTGTTATGCGTGAAATCGTTGCGCGTGAATACGCAGGCAACGTGAAAGCCGCTAAACGTATGGTTGAACGTGGTGATGAACGTATTTGGGATATTCTTGAAGATGTCATTAAGGAACACCCAGTACTTCTTAACCGTGCACCTACCCTCCACCGTTTGGGGATTCAGGCCTTTGAACCAGTCTTGATTGATGGTAAGGCCCTTCGCCTCCACCCACTTGCCTGTGAAGCCTACAATGCCGACTTTGACGGTGACCAAATGGCCATTCACGTTCCATTGTCTGAAGAAGCTCAAGCTGAAGCACGCTTGCTCCTCCTTGCAGCAGAACACATCCTTAACCCTAAAGATGGTAAACCAGTCGTAACGCCATCTCAGGATATGGTTCTTGGTAACTACTACTTGACAATGGAAGAAAAAGGTCGTGAAGGTGAAGGTATGGTCTTCAAGGATATTGATGAGGCAGTGATGGCTTATCGTAATGGTTATGTTCACTTGCATAGCCGTGTCGGTATTGCTGTAGACAGTATGCCTGATAAACCTTGGAAAGAAAACCAACTTCACAAGATTATGGTAACAACCGTTGGTAAAATCTTCTTTAATGAGATTATTCCAGCAGAAATTCCATACCTCCAAGAAATCACAAATGAAAACTTGACCGATAGTACGCCAGATAAATACTTCCTTGAACCAGGTCAAGATATCCAAACCGTTATTGATAGTTTGGAAATTAATGCACCATTTAAGAAGAAAAATCTTGGTAACATCATCGCTGAAACCTTCAAACGTCTTCGCACGACTGAAACGTCAGCCTTCCTTGACCGTTTGAAAGACCTTGGTTACTATCACTCAACACTTGCTGGTTTGACCGTTGGTATCGCCGATATCCCAGTTATTGATAACAAACAAGAAATTATTGATGCTGCTCACCACCGTGTTGAAGAAATTAACAAAGCCTTCCGTCGTGGTTTGATGACAGATGATGACCGTTATGTTGCTGTTACAACAACATGGCGTGAAGCTAAAGAAGCACTTGAAAAACGTCTGATTGAGACACAAGATTCTAAGAACCCAATCGTTATGATGATGGACTCAGGAGCTCGTGGTAACATCTCTAACTTCTCCCAACTTGCCGGTATGCGTGGTTTGATGGCCGCTCCTAACGGACGTATCATGGAATTGCCTATCCTTTCAAACTTCCGTGAAGGTTTGAGCGTTTTGGAAATGTTCTTCTCAACTCACGGTGCTCGTAAAGGTATGACCGATACGGCCTTGAAGACTGCCGACTCAGGTTACTTGACTCGTCGTTTGGTTGACGTTGCCCAGGATGTTATTATCCGTGAAGATGACTGTGGAACAGACCGTGGTCTTCTCATTCGTGCGATTACTGATGGTAAAGAGGTTACAGAAACACTTGAAGAACGTCTTCAAGGTCGTTACACTAAGAAATCAGTTAAGAATCCTACAACAGGTGAAGTCATCGTAGGTCCAGATACCTTGATTACTGAAGAAATGGCTGCTGCTATTGTCAATGCTGGTGTTGAAGAAGTCACTATCCGTTCAGTATTTACATGTAACACACGCCACGGTGTCTGCCGTCACTGTTATGGTATTAACTTGGCAACTGGTGATGCGGTTGAAGTTGGTGAAGCTGTTGGTACTATCGCTGCCCAATCTATCGGGGAACCTGGTACACAGCTTACTATGCGTACCTTCCACACCGGTGGGGTAGCCTCAAACACCGATATCACACAAGGTCTTCCACGTATCCAGGAAATCTTCGAAGCTCGTAACCCTAAAGGGGAAGCGGTCATTACTGAAGTTAAGGGTAATGTTATCGAAATCGAAGAAGATGCTGCAACACGTACTAAGAAGGTCTTCGTTCAAGGTAAAACTGGCATGGGTGAATATGTTGTACCATTTACAGCTCGTATGAAAGTTGAAGTGGGAGATGAAGTTCACCGTGGTGCCGCTCTTACAGAAGGTTCAATCCAACCAAAACACCTTCTTGAAGTTCGTGATACCTTGTCAGTTGAAACTTACCTTCTTGCAGAAGTACAAAAAGTTTACCGTAGCCAAGGGGTAGAAATCGGAGACAAGCACGTCGAAGTAATGGTTCGTCAAATGCTTCGTAAAGTACGTGTCATGGATCCAGGTGACACAAATCTTCTTCCAGGAACACTTATGGACATTGCAGATTTCACAGATGCTAACAAGGATATTGTTATTTCTGGTGGTCTTCCTGCAACATCACGTCCAGTTCTTCTTGGTATCACTAAAGCCTCACTTGAAACAAATTCATTCTTGTCTGCGGCTTCCTTCCAAGAAACAACACGTGTCCTCACAGATGCTGCTATCCGTGGTAAGAAAGACCATCTTCTTGGTCTTAAAGAAAATGTTATCATTGGTAAGACTATCCCTGCTGGTACAGGTATGGCTCGCTACCGTAACATTGAACCACTTTCAGTTAACGAAGTTGAAGTTATTGAAAACATTGCTGTTGATGAAGCAATTGTGGAAACATCTGAAGACTAAGATTACAGTAAAAGGGCTCACAGCTGTGAGTCCTTTTTGTATTTATATGACCAGAATGCCTCTTTTCTTGATAAATATGAAAAATAAAACCATTTTTTTTATCTTTCCCAGAAAATTTTGTATAATAGGAAAACAAAAGATGAAGTGAGAAAGAAAGATGTACCAAGTAGTTGAGATGAAAGGTGACTTGGAGCCGTGGTGGTTCTTAGAAGGCTGGCAAGAGGATATTATCAGCATAAAGGAGTTTGAAGATTTTTACGATGCTCTAAAGTACTACAAAAAACTTTGGTTTGCCATGGAAGAGATCTTGCCAAGCTATATTAGTCGTAGTAGTGTCATGACTGCCTTTTGGGATCAAAAGGATAAGCATTGGTGTGAGGAGTGTAACGAATATCTGCAGGTTTACCAATCTATCGCCCTCTTGGATGATTGGAAGGAGATTCCTGAGGAAAAATACCGTCCAGGCTATGAAAAGCGTAATGACCTTCCAACTCATGCTCATTGTAAAATAAAACGATAATCAGGATTATTGAATTGAAGCTCGAAGTTTTCGAGCTTTTTTTCATTTTCCTTATTTTTTTTCAATCTTTTGCGAATAGGACTATGAGGAGGTCCTTATGGTAACAGAATTTGCTAAGGAAATGATCAAAAATGCTGATAGTTGTGGGGCTCAAGACATCTATATTATTCCACGTCAGGATAATTACGAGCTCTATATGCGAATTGGGCAGGAGAGGAGATTGATTGATGTATATCGGCCTGATTTCATGGCTAGTCTTATTGGTCACTTTAAATTTGTGGCAGGAATGATGGTAGGTGAGAAACGTAGGAGTCAACTGGGCTCTTGTGATTATGATTGTGGTGATGGTCACTTGGTTTCTCTGCGTTTATCAACTGTTGGAGACTATCGAGGCTTGGAAAGCCTGGTTATTCGTGTTCTTCATTCCGAACGAAGAGAGTTAACGTACTGGAATCAAGGGATTCAGCCAATTGTGGATGCATTGGATTATCGAGGTTTGTACCTTTTTGCAGGTCCTGTGGGCTCTGGGAAGACGACGCTTATGCATGCCTTGGTACAGGAGCGTTTTAAGGGGCAACAGGTGATTTCAATTGAGGATCCTGTAGAGATTAAACAGGATAATGTCTTGCAGCTCCAGGTTAATCAGGCGATTGATATGACCTATGATAATTTAATAAAGCTATCTCTGCGTCATCGTCCGGATGTTCTGATTATTGGAGAAATTCGGGATAGAGAGACTGCCCGAGCTGTTATTAGGGCTAGTCTGACAGGAGTGACTGTTCTTTCAACCATTCACGCCAAGAGTGTGGCCGGTGTTTATGAACGCCTCCTGGACCTTGGTGTAGACAAGTCTGAATTGGATAATGCGCTTCAAGGTATTGCCTATATGCGTTTGATAAAGGGAGGAGGGGTGATTGATTTTGCCAAAGAAAGTTTCCAAAACCATTCGTCAACCAGCTGGAACCAGCAACTGGAAGACTTGGTTAAACAGGGACATCTCACTGAAAGGGATATCCAAGGGGAGAAAATTAAAGATTAACCAACAAGTCAAGGTTATTCAGCTTTTCAAACAACTCTTGAAGGCAGGATTCACCCTAACTGAAATTGTGGCTTTCTTGGAGCGCAGTCATTTGTTGAAAGAATCCTCATTATCTCTTATGAAAGAGAGTTTAATGCGAGGTGAGAGATTGGACCAGATGTTTGCATCAGTGGGCTTTTCGGATAATATTGTCACTCAGATTGCACTTGCTGACAAGCATGGAGATCTTTTAGGGAGCTTGACTAAGATTGAAACCTATATGCTTCGCATGACCAAGGTTCGTAAGAAACTCATGGAAGTGGCGACTTATCCTATCTTGCTTTTGGGGTTCCTGATTTTGATTATGTTGGGACTCAAAAATTATCTTTTACCACAACTTTTAGAAGGTGATGGTAAGGATAACTGGGCAGTACAACTGGTTCAAATGTTTCCTCAGTTGTTCTTTGTGAGTTTGTTTGGATTCCTTGTGTTAGGGATTCTCCTCTATGTCTGGGTGAAACGCCAGTCAGCTCTTGTTTTTTATAGGCGAATAGCCAAAATCCCATTTATTGGTCAGACAGTAAGGCTTTACACGACAGCCTATTATGCTAGGGAGTGGGGAAATCTATTAGGTCAAGGCGTTGACTTGCTAGATCTAGTGGCTCTTATGCAAGAGCAAAAATCCAAGCTCTTTCGTGAGTTGGGGACCGATTTAGAAGAAGCCTTGATGCTGGGGCAGAGTTTCCCTGAACGTATTGCCAGTCATCCGTTTTTCACTGAGGAGCTCTCCCTAATTATTGCTTATGGGGAGGCTAATGCGAGGTTGGGATATGAGCTTGAAGTCTATGCTGAAGAGGTTTGGCAGACCTTCTTTAACCGTCTTAATAAGGCGACAACCTTTGTACAACCCCTCATTTTTGTTATTGTTGCTGTCGTGATTGTAATGATCTATGCAGCCATGTTATTACCGATGTATCAAAATATGGAAGGAATGATGTCATGAAATTGATGTTGAAAAAATTGAATGCCGTTAAGTTACGTGCTTTTACTCTGATTGAAATGCTGGTCGTGTTGCTCATTATCAGTATTCTTCTTTTGCTCTTTGTTCCTAACTTGAGTAAGCAAAAGGATTCTGTAAAAGAAACTGGAAATGCAGCTGTCGTCAAAGTTGTGGATTCTCAAGCAGAACTCTATGAAATGAAAAATAACAAGACAGCTAGTTTAGCAGCTCTTGTGTCATCAGGTCAAATTACACAAAAACAGGCAGATTCATACAATGATTATTATGCGAAACATGGTGGTGAAAGCCGCTCAGTTGCCAATTAGGGCCTTCACCTTGTTGGAAAGCTTGGTGACATTAGCAGTCGTTGCTTTTCTTACTCTGAGTTTGTCAGGGTCAGTGACGGGTATTTTTCAGCAAGTCGAGACTAATCTTTTTTATCTACGCTTTGAGTATCTGTACCGGGATAGTCAGCGCTTGGCAGCAGCGGAAGGGACTAACATTGAATTGCAGCTGACTAAGGATAAGATTAGTAATGGAAGAACCAGTCTCTCTATTCCTGAAAACATTCATCTGGATAAGGGGCAGACCCTAGTATTTGATGCTAAAGGAGGCAATTCTAGTCTTAGTAAGATTCGTTTCTCAAGTAACAAGGAGGTGGTGACTTATCAGCTTAACATGGGCAGTGGAAAATATAAAAAGACGGTCTCTTAGAGGCTATATTCTCATCGAAAGTTTGGTAGCCATGGCCGTTTTAGTGCTTGTCAGTAGCCTCATCTTAGAGCAAATTAACACTAATCGTAGGTTAATGGCTAAGAATCTTCATCAACAAGAGGTCTTGAGTGTGGCAACTATGGCCGTCCAGACCAAACAGGATCAGTTGACCTTAAATGGCATCACGGTAACAGTGAAACGTAGCAAGCAAGGCATCACAGTTTATGAATCAGGAAAGGAAATTACTCATGTCTCTAAATAGTAAGGTTCGCGCCTTTACCCTTTTGGAATGTCTGGTAGCCTTACTGGTTATAGCTGGTTCTGTCCAAGTATATCAAGGCTTAACCACCGTTCTGGTGAGCAATGTTAAACAGGTAAGACAACAAGAAAATCAAGATTGGCTTCTGTTTGTCCAACAAATGGAGGCAGAGTTAGAAGGTTGTCAGTTGGTTAAAGTAGAAGGCAACAAGCTTTATGTCAAGCAGGATAATCAAGACTTGGCATTTGGTATCTCAAATGCTTCTGATTTTCGAAAAACTAACGCCGATGGTCGAGGCTATCAACCCATGCTTTTCGGTTTAAAATCTAGTACAATCAGTCAAAAAAATCAGATAGTCACCATTGAAGTTATTCTTAAAAATGGTCTGCAAAGGAGTTTCGTTTATGCTTTTGAAAAAACAAGTTAGGGGAGGTGTTCTCCTCTATTCCCTTTTTATGGCTGGCATTTTTACACTTCTTCTTCAGGTTTATTTGGATAGGGTAGTTGCTAGCTCTAGACAAAATCAAGCACAAACAGTAGCTAGTCAGAGTCGACTTATGGCAGAAATGACGGTGGATTTGGCTGATAAGGAGTCGGGTTCTTTTAGTTTTGCTCAGGGAAATACGACTTATGAGGTAAAAGACAAGAAGATGATTATTAGAGTTGAGAATGAAGGACACACCAAGACCTATCACTATGTGAAGAAAGAGGACCAGAAATAGCAATTCTCCCCCCTTTTTGATATGATAGAGGGACGGAGGGAAATCATGAATTTTGAAGCAATTGAGACAGCTTTTGCGCTGTTGTTAGAAAATGTCCAAACCATTGAAAATGATCTTGGGACCCATGCTTACGATGCCCTTATCGAGCAAAATTCCTATTATTTGGGGGCTGACGTTGATAACGAACTTATCATCAAAAATAACGAGAAATTACGTGCCCTTAATCTAAGTAAAGAGGAGTGGCGTCGAGCCTTTCAGTTTTTGTTTATCAAACTAGGGCAGTTGGAAGCCTTACAAGCCAATCACCAATTTACACCAGATGCTATTGGATTTATCATTCTTTACCTACTTGAGGGTTTGACTAAGGACAATCAATTAGATGTCTTGGAGATTGGTTCAGGTACAGGTAACTTGGCAGAGACTCTTTTAAATAATAGTCACAAAAACCTTAATTATATGGGGATGGAAGTTGACGATTTGCTTATTGATTTGTCAGCCAGTATTGCGGATGTAGTGAACTCAAAAGCGGTTTACATTCAAGAAGACGCAGTTCGCCCCCATATCCTCAAAGAAAGCGATGTTATTATCAGTGACCTTCCAGTAGGTTACTACCCTAATGATGAAATTGCGAGTCGTTTCAAGGTGGCAGCAACTGGTGAACACACATATGCCCATCATCTTCTTATGGAGCAATCGCTTAAGTACTTGAAGAAAGACGGTATTGCTATTCTTTTGGCACCAACTAATCTTTTAACGAGTCCACAAAGTGATTTGCTTAAGAAGTGGCTATCAGGATATGCTGATATTATTGCTGTAATCACTCTTCCTGAAGCAGCTTTTGGCAATAAACACAATATGAAGTCTATCTTTGTGCTTAAAAAGCAAACAGAAAATGCTCCAGAGACCTTTGTTTATCCGCTTAGTGATTTACAAAATCCAGAGATTCTCAAAGATTTTACTGAGAATTTCCAAAAATGGAAATCAGACAATTCCATTTTATAAAAAAACATGATAAAATAAGACTATATTACTGAAAGCGTTTTACAAAGAGGTGACTTATGACAAAAACAATCGCAATCAATGCAGGAAGTTCAAGTTTGAAATGGCAATTGTATGAAATGCCATCTGAAGTTGTACTTGCCAAAGGGTTGATTGAGCGTATCGGATTAAAAGACTCTATTTCAACAGTTAAGTTTGATAATGATTCTGAAACGCAGATTTTAGATATTACCGATCATGTTCAGGCTGTAAAAATCGTACTTGATGATTTGATTCGTTTTAATATCATCAAGAATTATGATGAAATCACAGGTGTAGGTCATCGAGTGGTTGCTGGTGGTGAGTATTTCAAAGAATCAAGTTTGGTAGATGATGAAGCATTAGCGAAAATCGAAGAATTGTCTGCTTTGGCTCCACTTCATAATCCTGGCGCAGCCTCAGGGATTCGTGCCTTTAAGGAGCTCCTCCCAGATATTACCAGTGTTGCTGTTTTTGACACAGCCTTCCATACATCTATGCCAGAAGTGGCTTACCGTTATCCAGTGCCTAATCGTTATTATACAGACTATCAAGTTCGTAAATACGGAGCACACGGAACAAGCCACCAATATGTTTCTCAAGAAGCAGCTAAGCTACTAGGAAAACCTATTGAAGAAACTAAGATTATCACAGCCCATGTTGGAAATGGTGTTTCAATTACTGCCGTGGACGGTGGTAAATCAGTAGACACGTCAATGGGATTGACACCACTTGGTGGGGTTATGATGGGAACACGTACTGGGGATCTTGACCCTGCGATTATTCCATTCATCATTGACCGTGAGCCTGATATGGCCGATGCTGAACGTATTCGTCACGTCTTTAATAAAGAATCAGGACTCCTTGGTATCTCTGAAAAATCAAGCGATATGCGTGATATCATTGCTGGTAAAAATGAAGGAGATGAAAAATGTATTTTAGCCTACAATCTTTATGTAGATCGTTTGCGTAAATACATTGCTCAATACTTTGGCGTATTGAACGGAGCAGATGCCATTGTCTTTACGGCAGGTATCGGTGAAAATTCTGCAGAAGTTCGTTCTTCAATTTTAGATGGTTTGACTTGGTTTGGTATTGAAGTGGATCCTGAAAAGAATGTCTTTGGACATGTTGGCGATATTACAACAGCAGAGTCACCTGTTAAAGTTTTTGTCATCCCAACAGATGAAGAATTGGTGATTGCGCGTGATGTTGAGCGCCTTAAATCTAAATAAGTTATCAAAAAATTGATAAGACCAGAAAAGTTGGCTGAGTGATTGGCCAGCTTTTTTGAGTACTTGGAAAGAATTATTCGCCTATATCCGGATATGTCATTCGATAAGTAAAGAAAACTTTACAAAAAATGCAAAATAGACTTTACAAAATATGTTAAGTGAACTATACTATAGATGTGAAGTTAACTTAACAAAGAGATGGGAGTTTAACTATTTGAGAATAAACTATAAGGTTGAGGTATCATATGGAAACAAAGATTCAGGAACTTCGCAAGGCTAATAAGATTAGTCAGGCAGAGTTAGCAGATGAGATGGGAGTCACGAGGCAGACCATCATTTCACTCGAAAAAGGTCGCTATAATGCGTCCTTGGAACTAGCTTTTAAAATTGCTAGGTATTTTGGAAAGACTATTGAAAAAGTCTTTCTTTTTGAGGAAGATTAAGGAGAAAAGATATGTTTAAACAAGTCATGAAGAAAATTGGTGTTATTGTTTTAGCGCTCACTCTACTAATCTTAGATTTAACACTATTAGGTGCTTTCCCACTACTTACTCAGGATGGTAAGTTTTCACTTGTGGAGCAAATAGGTTACGGTGTTTGGGCATTAGGGAGTTTGGCTATTTTTATCGTGATTGCTTATAGATTTAAACTCTTATCGCTTAAAGAGATTAATTGGAGACGTCTCGTTGCGATTGCTTCTCTTAATCTCGTCATCTTTTTCCTAGGTGATCTTCTAGGGTATTTTGTAGGTCAGTTAACACACAATGCAGCTATGGAAAATCAAGCTGCTTTAAATAAGATATTTATTCACGTACCATTCTATCTTTACCTAGTAGTTGCCGGTTTTATTATTCCTATTATGGAAGAAATTATTTTTAGGGGACTCTTAGCTAAGGTACTCTTTGGAAAATACTTTAAGACAGGTCTTGTTATTTCCAGTCTTCTCTTTATGGCAGGTCACTCAGCATTTACGCCTCAAACAATTGTCGTCTATGGCATTATGTCAGCTGGTCTTGCCATAACTTACTATAAGACTAAGCATATCGAGTACAGTATGGGTGTTCATATTTTAAACAACAGTATAGCTGTCCTACTCAGCCTTTTTGTTTAAGGTGAATGTTTAAAGTTATCATTGAGGAATTTTATCTTGCTCTTTTAAAGGATAATGAAAGGAATGTTAAGATATGTTATTAAAAACGTTAGGAAAGAAAAAAACAGAATCAGAGTATAAAAGATACATAGCCCGAGTAGCATGTTCTTTCTTTTCTTTGGGTATTTTGGGATTATTTATTGTTCGCTCTAACAGTCTTAGTGATTTTGCACTAGGATTAGTAGTGGGGGTTACCATTGGGAGTTACGCCCTGTCGATTTATTATTTTGCAGCGCTTAGGCATTCGAAACGTCTTCACCAGATGTACATTGCTACCTATGATGAGCGAAATAAACAGATTTTGCAGGTGACAGCAGTTGCAACACTGGTTCTGGAGTTTTTGCTTATCTTTGCTTTGATTGCCCTATATGCCTTTGTTAATATTCAGTTGCCATATGTTACAGTCTTATCTGTCTTGCTCTATGGCTTAGTTGTAGGATTTGTCCTTATTCGTATCATTCTATCTAAAATAGGATAAGAGTCCCTCATCTTTTCAAGATTGAATCTCTTATTTTCACGGTTTCTTGTCAAAGTAGTTGAATTGTATTATAATAAAGGTACAAAATAACAATAAAAAGAGGTAGCTTCTTATGAACAAAGTGTCCATTTTAAAACGCTTTCTTTATTTCTTACTGGCTTTCCTAATTTTGTGTATTGAACAGACTCCAACCATATTTGTTCGTGTTAAAGATGTGAGGGCAGTTAGTCTCCTAATTTTGGTTATGCTACTCATTAGTGCAGGAGCTCTTTTCTTGGGCAAACGTATGGGTCTTCTTGAGGGCTTTAGGGCGCTGTCTTCCATGAAGGCATGGGGAATGATTGGCCTGACCTACCTAGGTATTTACATTGTCACTGGGCTTGGTGCAATGGTCATGATGTGGGAAGGTGTTAGTAACAGCACCAATCAGGCAGCCATAGAAAATGCCCATATGAATCCCTTTGTTCTTATAACAATTACAGTGATTATGGCACCGATTGTGGAAGAGTTGGTTTTTAGAGGGCTTCTTATGGGACGGGTCTTTAATCCAGATTCTATTGTTGGTTTGATTCTAAGTGGTTTACTCTTTGGCCTTGTTCATACGCCTAATAGTATGGGTGTCTGGATTATATATGGAGGTATGGGCCTTGTCCTTGCAACTGTTTATCGTGTATCTAAGAAGCTAGAATATAGTATCATGGCTCATATGATTAACAATAGTATTGCGGTTTCAATGATGTTACTCCTACAATTGTTAGCGCCATATATCAAATAAAGCTCGGAATTTTCCGAGCTTTTTTCTTATAGTTTTTTAGCTTTAGCAATGGTTGTATCAATACTTGAAACCACACTATGGGTGAGGCCTGTACGCTCAAGGTCCATGAGGCCGGCGATAGTGGTCCCACCAGGGCTACAAACCTTGTCAATAAGATCATGTGGGCTGTCGCTACCCAGACTAAGGTTTTCAGCAGTAGCTAGAACTGTCTGTGTGGCAATGGTCAGAGCAACCTGTTTACTTAGGCCATTTTTGACGCCAGCCTTGGCTAGTGCCTCGATAAAAAGGGCAATGTAGGCCGGGCTTGAACCAGCTAGGGCAGTAAAGGTATCAAAGTCCTTTTCAGCCAATTCGACAGTGGTTCCAAAACTGTCTGTGATTTCCTTGGCAACTGCCAAAAGGTCCTCGGATACCTTATCGTTGGTGCAAAGACCAGTAGTGCTCTTAAGAATCTGAGCATTAAGGTTAGGCATGATACGAATAAGAGGTAGGTCTGGACTAGTGAGTGAAGCGAGGCGTTCCAAGGTTACTCCAGCAGCCATACTCATGATAGGTTGATGGAAAGTGAGGCCAGTTAGTACCTTATCAAACATTTGAGGTTTGATACCTAGGATGACCAAATCAGCCTTATCCAACAATTCTTGATGGGAAGCAGCAGCTTCAACCTCTAGTTCCTCTGCAATTTGGCGTGAACGAGCCAAGGAAGACCCTGAAATAATAATACGATGTGAGCTTGTGTTTAGGCCGTTGATAATGGCTGTTGCCATCTTTCCAACGCCGATAAAACCAATAATCATGGGTTACTCCTTGTCTTAGTAGTTCTTAATCAAATCCACTGTTGAACGATCCAACTTCTTAACAATGGCTTGTAAAAAGGCTTGTGCTTCTAGGAAGTCATCCAAAGCATAAAGGGTTTGGTGTGAGTGGATGTAACGGGCACAAACGCCGATGGTTGTTGATGGAATACCAGCATTCTGCAAGTGAGCGGCACCAGCATCAGTACCACCTGCAGCACAGTAGTATTGGTATTTGATACCAGCTTCTTCAGCAGTAGTCAAAAGGAAATCCTTCATATTTGGCAGCATGATATGTCCTGGGTCGAAGAAACGAATAAGGGTACCGTCGCCTACCTTACCTTGATTACCATAGATATCACCTGCAGGAGAGCAGTCTACCGCAAAGAAGAGCTCAGGATTAAATTTTGTGGTTGAAACATGAGCACCACGTAAACCGACTTCTTCTTGAACGTTAGCCCCAGCGATTAGAGTATTGTTGAGTTCTTGGTTTTTGACATTTTCCAAGAGTTCACGAATCATGAGGACACCATAACGGTTATCCCAGGCTTTAGAAATCACGTTTTTTTGATTGGCTGTGAGAATAGTTTCTGATTGAGGAATGATGACATCACCCGGGAAAACACCGTAGGCATTAGCTTCTTCTTGGTTGGCAAAACCAGCATCAAAGACGATATCAGAGACACTAGGAAGACTTGCAGCGCCACCGCTAGCACGTAAGAAATGAGGTGGTACTGAACCTGAGATGACAGGATAGACATGACCGTCACGTGTGTGTAGGGTAAAGCGTTGAGAGCTGACAACCAGTGGGTTCCAGCCACCAAGTTCGACGACACGGAAAGTCCCGTCTGCCTTGATTTCCTTAATCATAAAGCCGACTTCGTCCATGTGGGCAGCCACAAGCACCTTAGGGGCATTTTCTGCCTGACTGTACTTAATACCGAAAATACCGCCGAGGCCATCTGTTTGCACCTCATCTACGAGTGGCGTGATAGTTTTGCGAAGGTAGTTGCGTACAGGAGCCTCAAATCCTGAAGTAGCACCAAGCTCGGTGACTTCCTTAATTTTGTCAAATAGAGTAGTCATAAAATCCTCCTTGAGTAGTACATGCTACTATTTTAGCACGATTCTCAAGAGATAGGTAGCCTCTCCCCATTCCTCTAAAAATATGGTAAAATGTTTCATATGAAACGTAAAACATTAGCTTTGTTTGCTGGTGGGCTAGGAGCTTTAAGTCTCTTGGCAATGGCAGAAAAGCAGAGACGCTCACATGTAGAAGCAAAGAATACCGTATTAATTCAAAATATTAGACAAGAACTATCATATTTAGGGACTATTGCCGTTCTCTATACGAATCCTACTGATAAGGAAAATCCAGGGCTTACGGGAGGTATCGTATTAGAAGATGGGCGGACTTATCGTTTTGCCTATGCTGATGATGTCTTGACTTATGAGGAGGAGCAGGCATGATTATTCCGAAGAATCTCGAAGAACTTGCAGGTTATGTTGACAGTGACCAAAAAGTGGTCTTCTTTTTCACTGCTGATTGGTGTCCAGACTGCCAGTTTATCTATCCCGTTATGTCTGATATTGAGGCTGCCCATCCAGATATGACCTTTGTGCGTGTTAACCGTGATGATTATATGGCTTTGGCGCAAACTTGGAATATTTTTGGTATTCCAAGTTTTGTCGTGACTCAGAAAGGTCAGGAATTGGGGCGTCTGGTCAATAAAGCTCGTAAAACCAAAGAAGAAATCAATGCCTTTTTGGCAACAGTATAAGGAGAACCCATGATTTTTGCATACAATAAAGAACAAGTTGGCGACGTTTTGTTGGTTATCTTGGAAGATACTAAGGACATTAAACGTAGCGTAGAACGTAAAGGTAAAGTGGCGCGTGTCACAGCTGATGAAACAGGCAAGACTCTTGCTTGGAACATTTTTGAAGCATCAAGCCTCATTGATATTAATGGAAATGGTCAAGTTTTCTTGTCAGACCAAGATGTAGCTGTCTTGAACGAGGAATTGGCCAAAGAAGGTTTTGAAGAACGCTTGGAAAATACACAGGGTCCCGTCTTTGTGGTTGGACAAATTGACGAAATGGTTCCACATCCAGATAGTGACCACCTTAACATCTGCCAAGTGAATATCGGCGGTAAGAAGGTCCAAATCGTTGCAGGAGCACCAAACGCAGCTCTCGGTCTTAAAACAATCGTAGCTCTTCCAGGTGCTATGATGCCTAGCGGTGCCCTTATCTTCCCTGGTAAACTTCGTGGTGAAGATAGTTATGGTATGATGTGTGCCCCACGTGAGTTGGCCCTTCCAAATGCCCCACAAAAACGTGGTATTATTGAACTTGATGATTCAGCAGTAGTTGGTGAGGCTTTTGATCCAGCCAAACACTGGAAAGGGTAAGTAAGAGAAGAAGCGGTAATAATCCGCTTTTTTTGTTTGTCATAAAGAAAGTTTATAGCTAATCATAAAAAAGAAAGATTATGCAAGCTATAATATTTTTCTTAAAATGTAATCAACATTTACTTTAGGAGGTACCTATGCTTACGACTGTTCTTTCTGGTGGGCTCATTGGTTTGATATTTGGATTTATTTTACAACGAACTCGTTTTTGTTTGACGGGTGGTTTTCGAGACATGTATATTGCACGTAATAATACCTTATTTTACGCTTTCCTTATTGCAATCACAGTGGAAAGTATAGGAGTACTTTTCTTGATTAAATTGGGTATTATTGGAAACCCTTATGAAGACTTTTCCGTGTTAGGAGCGATTGTGGGCTCCTATCTATTTGGTATTGGAATTGTTCTCGCGGGGGGATGTGCCACGGGAACGTGGTATCGTGCTGGAGAAGGGCTCCTGGGTAGTTGGGTTGCACTATTCTTTTATATGACGAGTGCGGCAGCTATGAAATCAGGATTTCTTGTTCCTTTGAATCAATTAATAGCTAAGCACTGGGTAATTAATGATGATTTAGCTGGTCAATTAGGAATTCCAGTTTGGTATCTTCTTGTTTTCTTAGTAGTTATAACAAGTTTCTTTGTAATTTGAGAGTTACGTAAGCCCAGACGTCAGATTGCTTCTCTTCCACCAAGATATAAGGGAGTGAGACACTACCTTTTTGAGAAAACTTACCATAAATATTTTGCAGGACTTCTAATAGGTCTTGTTGCTTTAATTGCTTGGCCAGCTAGTCAGCTGACTGGTCGTGTTGGAGGGTTAGGGATTACAACACCATCGGCACATCTAATTAGTTATATTATTACAGGCGATAGTAAGCAACTTGGTTGGGGTGTTTTTCTTGTATTGGGTATTTTTATTGGTTCCTTTCTTGCTGCAAAGGGATCTCAAGAGTTTCGCTGGCGTTTGCCAGACTTGTCAACCATTGGTAAGAGCACACTAGGGGGGATTTTTATGGGAATTGGTGCCTCATGGGCTGGTGGCTGTACAATTGGTAACGGTTTAACAGCTACAGCAATTTTTTCTAGTAAGGGATGGATTGCTTTGCCAGTGACTATTTTAGGTGTTTGGACGGCTTCCTACATTATCTTTGTAAAACCAAACAAAAATTAAGAGGAGAATATAATATGACTTTGGTAAAACTTGAAACTGGTGGATTGGTATGCCCATTCCCATTGATTGATGCGAAGAAGAAAATGGCTGAATTGGCTGTTGGAGATGAGTTGTTGATTGCTTTCGATTGTACGCAAGCAACGGAAAGTATTCCAAACTGGGCTGCAGATAATGATTATCCTGTAACTCGCTTTGACCAAGTCGGTCCTGCCTCTTGGGAAATTGTGGTTCAAAAACGTTGAGTTAGCTAAGCGAGTCGAGAAGATTTAAAGATTAATTGTTGTAATGAAAACATCTGATGGAGTACTATTTCTAGAAAAATAATAACCTTCGAGTATTAGAAAGGATCCTATCGAGAGAATCTTTAAAACTATTAAAAAATAACCTATTTTTTTACTTCCTCTTACGAATAGATAGGTGGAGGTAAAAAAATGTATAACAAAGTTATTTTGATTGGACGTTTGACAGCGACACCTGAGATGGTTAAGACTGCTAGTGATAGGTCTTTTACACGTGTCACAGTTGCGGTTAATCGGCGCTATAAGGCGCAAAATGGAGAGCGTGAGGCTGACTTTATCACAGTGGTGGTTTGGGGCCGTTTAGCTGAGA
This sequence comes from Streptococcus sp. SV2, assembly GCF_030440175.1. Lineage (NCBI taxonomy): Bacteria > Bacillati > Bacillota > Bacilli > Lactobacillales > Streptococcaceae > Streptococcus > Streptococcus sp. SV2. The sequence continues at coordinate 38,430 of NZ_JAQFJQ010000008.1, read as the reverse complement.
CCTTAGCATCTTATGCTAGCAAGGGGAGTTTAATTTCTCTTGATGGTGAGCTACGTACCCGTAAGTACGATAAGGATGGCCAAACCCATTACGTTACTGAGGTGCTTTGTTCCTCTTTCCAACTTCTGGAGAGTCGTGCTCAGCGTGCTGTTAGGGAAAATAATCCTGACAATGACTTGGCTGACCTTGTTTTGGAAGAAGAACTTCCCTTCTAGTTTGTCAGTTTACTTAGTCGCTTCTAAAAAATAAATATTCTTTCTTGCCAAAGTTAGAGTATTATTGGGTTAAATATTAAACACTTGTAAGACTTAATTAACAGTAAAATTAGATAAGACTTAGAATTATGGGTGGTTAATGGCCTTGTTAGAGTGGAAAAAATAATTAAAATCGTTGACAAGTGCAATGATAACAAGGGTTCCAGCATTTATAAAATTATTCAAAACGAAGTGTACAATTAACAGTTACTCCTCATTTGTATCATTGTTTTATTACCAATTTTTAAATTAAATGATAGAGGTTTCATGATAAACTATAGGTGGGTAAGGAAAAAGCTATGAAAGTTACCTTTTACTTTTGTAGTAGACATTATTTGTTTGGAAGGAAAGTGTGGAACACCTTAACTAGAACACTGTCCTTGCAATTGTTTGATACAGTTGCGTTTTTGTTATGTGTCTATAGGTTGATATAATGATTTCACAGACAATTGGTTGACATTCCGACTGACATATTAATTAGGATGTTAAGCGGTCATTGACTTTTCGTTAGACTTGGAGAAACACATTGGTGTGACTCCTAAGATTCACCAAACTAATGTGTTTGAAGCTAAGCGGATTCGTCTTAGCTTTTTTTGTCTACTTTGGTAAGGCTACCCTTGCTCAAGCTTTTCTTATGTTATAATAAAAAGAGTTAAGCGAGGGGGGTACGCCAAAACCTTAAAAAGGGTCGGTTGTCTAGAAGCCTCCTTTTTTAAAATCATGGAAGACCATCACACTGACATTTTGACTCTGTGGTGATATATGAAAAATCTTGGAACAGGAGTAACATTTATGATTGACTTTACTCAAGAGGAGAAAGACTTTTTCATGTCTGAGGCTCTTAAGGAGGCCCAAAAATCTTTAGATAAGGCAGAAATCCCAATTGGCTGTGTTATTGTTAAGGATGGAGAAATTGTTGGTCGTGGACACAATGCGCGTGAGGAACTTAACCAAGCAATCATGCATGCTGAGGTCATGGCTATTCAGGAGGCAAATAGGACCATTGGTAATTGGCGTTTGCTTGATTGCACTCTTTTCGTCACTATTGAACCTTGCGTAATGTGCAGTGGCGCCATTGGTCTGGCTCGTATTCCTAAAGTTATCTATGGAGCGAGTAATCAAAAATTTGGTGGAGCGGGGAGCCTTTACGATATTCTAAGAGATGAGCGTCTCAATCATCGTGTTGATCTTGAGACTGGTGTTATGGAGAAAGAATGTGCTGAAATCATGCAAAACTTTTTCCGTCAAAGTCGTGAACGAAAGAAAGAAGCTAAACGTCTGGCAAAATTAGAAGCAATACAAGAGATGTAAGCGCAAAATGCAAGCCCTTTTGGGCTTGCATTTTTCAATGGGAAATGAGAGTTTTTGTTTTCTTGAAGACTGTATGAGTTACTCTGTCTTAGCTTTAGGTTTTTCTTTCTCTCTTGTCAAAAGAAAAATGGGGAGGAAGAAGATGAGAGTACTACAAGCAGATTTCAAATTAGTATCAATAATTGGTGTACCCAATCGTACATAAAAGATAAGGTTGATTAGAAGTATCAGAAGTAGGGTAGAGATAATACAAATCAAGGCCCCTTTTACGAGCAGATAATTATTGCGTTTAGATGATTGCTTATTAGTAGTATCGTTTGTTTGATTTCTTGTATCTTTCATAGGTTATCATCCTCAAAATCTTTGAGATGTCATCATGGTGTAAGCTCTTATTGTTAGTGTGTGAGGTTGTAATAAGTTTTACCAACGGCATAGCTTAGGTCGTAAGTCAGCTTTGCAGCAGCAATCCCGACGGAGACAGCAGCCCAAGGAACCGCCCCACCTGATACACTTTCAAGCTCTTTAAGAGTCATGTTTTGATGTGTTTTGAGTTTATTAATTATTGTTGTTGTCTCCTTTCATCTTATCGTGCAGAATCCTTGTAGCCATTATAAGCACCAACACATACAAGAGTTCCGATAGGTCCTGAAGCTAGGCAGAGTCCTCCAATAGCGATGTTGATCTTCCATCCGCCTCCTGTGACTGCAGCTAGGTCTGCAACATTCATTTCTTTAGTTATCTTTGTCATTCTCCTCTTTTATTTTTGGTGAGTTCTTTAATCTCTTAGCCTCTTCACCATGAAGTAAGAGATATCCTAAAATAATTTTCTCCTTTCCATTGAGTTAGCATTGTCACTAGCTTTTGGTCTTTTCCTCAAGCTATGGTTTTATTATAAAAAGTGGAGAAATAAAAAAGTAGTGACATAGATGTCACTATGGCCTTAGTTGTGGTGTTAGAAGTTGGTAGTGATCGAAGTTATTTGTAGGGAGGTTTGGAGGATAAGTTTCATTGACAGTATCGGGGGTTCGCTACTTGCAATCACTTCGATTTATGGTATAATATCATTCGGAGCAACATCTGTGCGTGAAGCGGGTCAGGGGAGGAATCCAGCAGCCCTAAGCGATTTCAGGTGTGTGCTCTTTTTTGGTGTCGAGGAGGATTTATGGCCAAATTTAGTGTTTTTAAAGATCAAGAGAGTCTTTTTGCGTGTCCCATCTGTCAGGCACCAATGTGTTTGGACCAGTCTAGTCTGGTTTGTCAGACTAGGCATACCTTTAATATCGCAAAGCAGGGGTTTGTTAATTTTTTGAGACAGAATAAGGGAGATAAGCACTATGATATGGCTTCTTTTGAAAATAGAAGTCATATTCTGGCAGCGGGCTATTATGATCCTATCCTTGAGGTGATTTCAGAGCGCTTGCGTGACCTTCCTAGATATTCGCATGTTCTAGATGTTGCCTGTGGTGAGGGCTATTATAGCCGTCAGTTGGCTTTAGAGTTTGACAAGGATTTCATGGCCTTTGATTTATCTAAGGACTCCATCCTTCTTGCGGCCCGTCAAAATCCTCAGAAAAACGTGGCCTGGTTCGTTGGTGATTTGGCTAAACTGCCCTTGCGTGAGCACAGTATCGATGTGATCTTAGATATTTTTTCGCCAGCTAATTATCAAGAATTTGGACGACTTTTGACTGATCAGGGCTTGATTTTCAAGGTTATTCCTCATGAGGATCATCTTAAAGAGTTTCGCCAATTACTACCAGAGGCGCAGGCTTATTCCAACCAGGATGTTCTGGAGCATTTTCAGGACTCCTGTGAGCTTTTGGAGCGTGTGACGATTTCTAAGACTTGGTCTATGCCAGCAGAGCATGTTCAAGCATTTGCTGAGATGACCCCTCTTTTCTTCCATGTTGATAAAAAAACTTTAGATTTGACCTCAGTAAGGCAGCTAACGGTTGCAGGAGAATTGCTGATTGGTCGTATCAAAAATGATAAGTAATCCTAACGCCGTTGGGATTTTTTTGATGGAGAATATCTTGGTAAGCTTGTTTGGTTTTCTTAAATGATGTATGATGAGGATTATCAAGAAGAAAAGTTTAGTAACGAGTAGAAGCGATGAATAATAACGTTTATAAGAACTATATTTTTGATTTTTATGGAACCTTGGTTGATATATTAACCGATGAGAAAGACCCTATGTTATGGGATAAACTAGGCCAACTGTACCAAGCTTATGGAGCGTATTATAAGGGGAAAGCTCTTAAAAAAGCTTATGCCAAGCGCGTGGGTCAGGCTCGCAAGGACCTAGTGGCTCTAAAAGGAGTTGCTTATCCAGAAATTGACCTAGCTCACATTTTTAACCAGCTTTATGTAGATGCTAGTCTACAGTCTAGTAGACTTCATCAGCCAGAAGGCTGGGGGCAGCTGATAGCTATGGTCTTTCGGGTCTTATCTCGCAAATACTTGATGGCTTATCCTCATACTAAGGAAGTTTTAGCCTTTCTAAAAGAGCAGGGCTGTCGTCTCTATCTCTTGTCCAATGCTCAAGCAGCCTTTACTAACGCTGAGGATTGACCTAATGGAGTTAAGAGCTTATTTTGATGCCATTTACTTGTCTTCGGATGCGGGTATCTGTAAGCCTCAACCAGAGTTTATAAAGCAAGTTTTGATTGATCATAAGTTGAAGCCATCTGAGACTGTCATGGTTGGAAATGATTTGACGACTGATATTGCTGTGGCTGAAGGAGTTGGGATCAATGGTATCTTGCTCAATACCTTTCCTTATTCACGCCGAGAACTGGAGAACTCCCTAATTAAGCCAAACCGAGTGATTACGGATATAGAAGCTTTAAAGATAGGTTTTACATAAAAATACACTCTATTTGGCAAAAGCAAAGACAATTATCAGAATTTTTGGTATAATAATCCCTAACTTTATGTGAATGGAGAATCTCATGACTGCACAAAAAATGTCTGCTCAAGAAATTATCGCTTTTATCGGTAATGCAGAAAAGAAAACGAATGTTAAAGTAACCTTTGAAGGGGAATTGGCAACTGCTGTTCCAGCTTCTGTCACTAAGCTTGGTAATGTTCTTTTCGGAGACTGGAAAGATATCGAACCACTTCTTGCCAACTTGACTGAAAACAAGGACTACGTTGTGGAACAAGATGGCCGTAACTCAGCTGTTCCATTGCTTGATAAACGTCACCTTAATGCACGTATCGAACCAGGTGCTATTATCCGTGACCAAGTAACTATCGAAGATAATGCTGTCGTTATGATGGGGGCTGTTATCAACATCGGTGCTGAAATCGGTGCTGGTACTATGATTGATATGGGGGCTATCCTTGGTGGTCGTGCTACTGTTGGTAAAAACAGCCACATCGGTGCGGGTGCGGTCCTTGCTGGTGTGATTGAACCGGCTTCAGCAGATCCAGTTCGTATCGGTGATAACGTTCTTGTCGGTGCCAATGCTGTTGTTATCGAAGGGGTTCAAGTTGGTAATGGTTCAGTCGTTGCCGCTGGAGCTATCGTTACTCAAGATGTTCCTGAAAATGTCGTTGTAGCTGGTGTTCCAGCTCGCATCATCAAGGAAATTGATGAAAAAACACAACAAAAAACAGCACTTGAAGACGCCTTGCGTAACTTATAACATATTGATAGTAGAGGCCGTAAGGCCTCTATTTCTAGATTCTCTATTAAATAAGACAAAAAAGGAAAATAAAAATGACACTTGATTTAATCAAAATCAGACGAGACCTTCATCAAATTCCAGAAATTGGTTTGGAAGAGTTTAAAACCCAGGCTTATCTCTTAGAGCGTATTGCTGAAATGACTGAGGGAAAGGACTTTGTGGAGCAACGTACTTGGCGTACAGGTATTCTGGTTTATCTCCATGGATATGCTCCTGAAAAAACCATTGGTTGGCGTACAGACATTGACGCTCTTCCGGTTGAAGAGGAAACAGGTCTTCCCTTTAAATCTACTCATGAGGGTCGTATGCATGCCTGTGGTCACGATATTCATATGACGACAGCGCTTGGACTTCTTGACCAAATGGTTGAGGTTCAACCTAAAAATAATATGCTCTTCTTATTCCAGCCAGCTGAGGAAAATGAAGCTGGTGGTATGCTTATGTATGAAGACGGGGCCTTCGGTGATTGGCTACCAGATGAGTTTTATGGACTTCATGTCCGTCCAGATTTCAAAGTAGGCGACATTGCGACTAATACGAATACCCTTTTTGCAGGAACTTGTGAGGTACTTGTTACTTTCAAAGGCAAAGGAGGACACGCTGCCTTTCCACATGAGGCTAATGATGCCCTTGTAGCAGCTTCTTACTTTATTACCCAAGTTCAAACTATTGTCAGTCGTAATGTTGACCCTATCCAGGGTGGGGTAGTTACCTTTGGTTCTTTCCATGCAGGAACGACCAACAATGTCATCGCTGAAACAGCAGAGGTCTATGGAACCATTCGTACGCTTACGCTAGAAATGGGTCGTCTTATTCAAAAGCGTGTCAGCCAAATCGCAGAGGGTGTGGCAGCTAGCTTTGGTATGGAAGTGGATGTTGTATTGAAACAGGGTGGTTATCTACCTGTGGAAAACAACCCAGCCTTGGCTAAAGAATTGATGACCTTCTTTGAAGCCAGTCCAGCTGTTAACTTGATTGATTGTTTACCAGCTATGACTGGAGAAGATTTCGGTTATCTGCTTAGTAAGGTTCCAGGTGTCATGTTCTGGTTGGGGATTGATACGCCATATGCCCTTCACCATCCTAAGATGAGTCCAAATGAGGACGCCCTTGCTTTTGGGGTAGCTGAAATCGGTAAGTTCCTTAAATACAAGGCAGAAGCCTAGTGACATTTTACAAAGCTGAAAAACTACCAGGTCTGACTTTTGGTAGCTTTTTTGATATGATAAACCTATGAAAAATGAACTTAGAAAAACTGTTTTGGCTCAGTTGACTTCACAGGAACCTGAGACCAAGGCTAAGTTAGACCAATATCTTTTAGAGCAATTAATTACCTTACCTGCTTATAAAGAGGCTCAGGTGATTGCTACCTATTTGGCTTTCCCGCATGAATATGACACCAGTCTTTTAATCAATCAGGCTTTAAAGGATGGGAAGCGTCTTGTGGTTCCAAAAACCTATAAACAAGGTCGAATGATTTTTGTCGATTACGATCCAGATAATCTTGTTGCAACCTCTTTTGGCTTGATGGAACCTGCGTCTGATTTGGCTGTGGAAAAATCAGAGATTGATTTGATTCATGTGCCAGGTGTAGTTTTCAATGCTGAAGGCTATCGCATTGGTTACGGAGCAGGTTATTATGACCGCTATTTGTCTGACTTTGAAGGGATGACAGTTAGCATGGTTTATCCCTGTCAGGAAAAGGATTTTACCCCAGATAGCCATGACGTCGCCGTTAGGGAGGTTATCACATGCAAGTAAATGAATGGAAGAGACACCCTGCTACCTATCTTTTATTGGGGCTAACGACGTTGACTTTTGGGTGTCAATATCTTCTAAATGATTTTCAAGCGACAGCACCCCTTAGTCTTTTTAAAATGGGGGCTATGTATGGTGTTTTTGTTCAATATAGTCCCTTAGACCTTTGGCGTTTAGTGACACCAATTTTTGTACATATCGGTCTGGAGCATTTCTTATTTAATATGCTTACCCTTTATTTTATTGGCAAAATGGCTGAGCAAATTTTTGGGACTCTGCGTTTCCTAGGGCTCTATCTGTTAGCTGGTGTTATGGGGAATGCCTTCACCTTGATTTTTACGCCTAATGTTATTGCAGCTGGTGCCTCTACCTCCTTGTTTGGCCTTTTTGCAGCTGTGGTAATACTTGGTTATTATAGTCATAGCCCCTTACTTAACCAGTTGGGACGTAGTTATCTATCTTTAATTGTCGTCAATTTGATTTTCAATCTCTTCACACCTAGTGTTGGGATTACTGGTCACCTAGGAGGCTTGGTTGGAGGTGCTCTAGCAGCTATTTTTTTGGCTAATAAGGTTGAAAGTCGACTTTTTAGTAGAGGTTGGCGCCTGACAGCATTTTTAACTTATATTATTCTTTTAGTGACTATTTTAGGTTTTACCTATCTTTAGATAATATGAAAAATCCATCGAAAATTTTTCGATGGATTTTATATTAGTCTTTTTGCTTAGGTTTGCCTTCGAGTTTGTGTCCCAAGTCAATAAGATATTTTTTAAGGTCTTCCTTAACTTGAGGGTGTTGGAGGGCGTAGTCAATAGAGGTTTTCATGAAACCAAATTTATCTCCTACATCGTAACGTTTACCTGTAAATTCGCGAGCAAAGACACGTTGCGTTTTATTGAGTTTATCAATAGCATCAGTCAATTGGATCTCATTACCTGCACCTGGTTCTTGTGTTTCCAAAATTCCAAAAATCTCAGGTGTCAGAAGGTAACGTCCGATGATAGCAAGGTCACTTGGAGCATCTTCTGGGTTTGGCTTTTCAACGAAAGTTTCCACGCTATAACGGCCATTGTGACCTTCACCATGAGGGGCGATAACACCGTAAGCTGAAACATCTTCGTGTGGTACAGGCATAACCGCAATAGTAGAAGCGTGTGTTTCCTCATAATCATCAATAAGTTGTTTGGTTAATGGAACCGCATTGTCATCGGTAATATCCATGAGGTCGTCACCAAGCATAACAACAAATGGTTCGTTACCGACAAAAGCTTTGGCTTGAAGTACAGCATCTCCGAGACCACGTGGGTGACTTTGACGGATAAAATGGAGGTTGATAGCAGTAGTATCATTAACCAATTTTAGCAGGTCTGTCTTACCTTTTTGTTCTAAGTTGTATTCCAACTCAAAGTTTGAGTCAAAATGGTCTTCGATAGATCGTTTTGACTTACCAGTCACGACCAAGATATCTTCGATGCCTGATTTGAGAGCTTCTTCAACGATAAATTGGATAGTTGGTTTATCAACGATTGGTAACATTTCTTTGGCCAAGGCCTTTGTAGCTGGCAAAAAGCGTGTACCAAGTCCTGCAGCAGGGATGACAGCTTTTTTGACTTTTTGATTCTTCATGAGAACTCCTTAGATTATTTATTTTTTATCCCATTCATTTTCAGAGCGCAATTCATTGGACATCATATTGAGAATAGATTCCTTGATGTCAGCACCCTCATAGATGGATTTGTAGATTGCTGTTGTAATTGGCATATAGACATTGAGTTCTTGAGCGATTTCGTAGGCAACCTTAGTAGTTGAAATTCCCTCAATTACCATACCCATGTTACGTTCAATGTCTTCCAGTTTTTCGCCACGACCGAGTGCATCACCAGCACGCCAGTTACGTGAATGAATAGAAGTCCCTGTAACAATAAGATCACCAACCCCAGAAAGACCGCTGTAAGTCAAAGGGTCAGCACCAAGTTTTACACCCAAACGAGTGATTTCTGCGAGACCGCGAGTAATAACGGCTGCCTTAGCATTATCTCCATAGCCCATACCATGAAGGGCGCCGGCACCGACGGCAATAATGTTTTTAAGTGCCCCAGCTGTTTCAACACCAATAACATCTGAATTGGTGTAAAGGCGGAAGTAGTTATTACTGAACATACCTTGAACATAGCGTGCAGTCTCAAGATCTTTTGAGGCCGCTGTAATTAAGGTGATATCGCGAACGATAGTTTCTTCAGCATGGCTTGGACCGGATACGACAACAATGTCACTGCGAAGTTCTGCAGGAATCTCTTCCTCAAGGATAGTTGAGAGGCGTTCGTGTGTTCCTGGCTCCAATCCTTTTGAAGCATGCATGATAACAACTTCATGGTCCAAAAGTTCGGCAACTTGTTTGGCTACCAAACGAGTAACCTTGGTTGGAACAACGAAGAGAATAGCATTAACTCCATCTAAAGCTTGGGAAAGTTCTTTGTAGGCTTTAATGTTTTCATCCAAAACCACATCTTTGAAATAACGGGTATTGGTATGTTTCTCGTTAATTTCATCAATTTGTTCAGGGATATTTCCCCAAATACGAACCTCGTGTCCGTTGTCATTGAGTACCTGAGCAAGGGCAGTTCCCCAAGAACCAGGGCCCAAGACAGCGATTTTTTGTTTTTTCATCATTAGGTCTCCCTTTAGGTCCTTTCTAACAAAGCAGAAAAAGACTATATTCTTTCTCATTATAACATAAGAAAAGCGTGTTTGTCTTGTACTCTCTGTTAGGAACGTAGGTGGTTATTATTTTTTAAGCCAGTTTTTAGCAATGTAACCTCCAATGAGAGCAGCCATGAGAGTTCCACCTATTAGAATTAAGACATGGCTAGTTGTAAATGGGACCATAACTTGGTCTACATAATCCTGTGTTTTCCCCTTGGCAAGGAGTTGTGCAATATAGGCTTTAGGAGCTATCCACATGGTAACAATGGGAGCCAAGTTTCCCAGAGAGAATATCATGTAGGAAAGTAGATTAAATTTATCATTCTCATAATTACCTTGCTTGGCAATAAAATCAGCGATTAGACCAGCTAAAAGGTTGGGAAGGAAGGTAAGGACAAAGTGACCAGAAGCAAAGAAGAAGACAGACATAAATATTCCTAGACAGGTAATAGCTCCAAATTGCTTGGTCTTTCGAATAAGCCCTAAATAAACCCATCCCGCAAAGATAGCCACCATAGCAGGTGTGTGATACATGTTTTTGACTTTAAAAAATATTAAATCAATGGCGACAGCTATAGCTAAGCAAATAAAATAAAGCAGCATAGCCAGGATAGTTTCTTTGATAAGTCTTTTTTGACGCATGTGGCCTCCTAATCAATGTGAGGTGTCTTAGTTTTATTGAGCCAAGAGTATGCCAAACCAATGAAAATACCGCCGCCAATCCAGTTACCGAAGAAAACGACTACCCACTGACGTAGAATATTTGCCAATGTGAAATTGTCCACAGCATCACGAACACCATTGAAGCCTAGCAACATAAAGGAAGCAAAGTTAGCAATCAAGTGTTCATTCACCAAGAAGACAAACATAAAGATGGCTGATAGGGCAATGAAAATCTTGGCAGACTCTTCTTTGAGGAGCATATAGCCCAAGATAGCAAGGTTGACGAACATATTAGCAGTAATACCTTCAGTAAAGTTCATCCAATCTGTTTTTCCAAGTTTAGTGGAAACAGCAGTGACTAGGAAGCTCTTGTCTGTCAAATGGTGGAAAGAGAAGGATTGATTGAAAAACCAAGCTAAGATAAGAGCTCCGACAAAATTAAAGAAAGTACAATAGAGAAGGATGGTACAAACCTTACTCCATTTGATTTTGCCATAATAGGCACCACTAGTAAGGAACATCATGTTTGAAGTGGCTAACTCTCCGTTGAAAATGAGAACGAAGACCAATCCGATAGCAAAGATAAAGGCAAATACAAAGCGAGAAAGGGCTGGCATACCTGTAGCAATAATATCAGCACCAATAATCCCTACGGCAGTTGACATGGTGAGATAAGCGCCTGCAAGCATCGAACGCAAGGCATAGCGACCAAGGCTTTCGTTGAAGAGCGCTTCTTTTTTAGCGCAAGCAGCAAAAACTTTTTCTTGGAATTGAGACATAAGTTTACCTCTAAGTAGTGTGACATGGAGCATGAGTAGATACACATGCTTGGGTGAAGGTTAATCTAAGATGACCATGAAAAAAGCCAGGACAGTTGTCCCAACTTTTCCAAGTCTTAATGTGAGGATGCTCCAGATGTTGCATCTGCGTCTGAAGCTGCATCGCCACTGTGACCGCCGGCATCTGATGCTCCAGATGTTGCGTCGCTACCGCCATGACTAGCTGCAGCCGGTGCAAAAGGACCACTTCCTCCGACAAGGCGTTGACCAGTTGTTTCGAGATACCAGTCAAGCCATGGTTTAAAGTTAAAGACGATTTCATTGATTCCTGCATAAGAACCATCATCATAGTACATAGCCTGATAATTGTGTGTGTTGATAACCCCTTCAGGTGAGCCTGGGACAATCGTACGCACATATTCTTGGTTGCCGTTACGAAGGGTACCGATAACCCATTCCACATTTTTCATACGAGCTGGTGGAAGTGAACCGTGAACTGTTGACATACGGCTACCTGATTGAGGTGGCACACGTTTGGCAAACATGGTATCAGGATCTTGATGGGCATTATTGTAGTAGAGGAATTGGTTATTATCATCGGCATAAGTTAATTCAAATGGCATAGCCTTGAGGAACATGTCAATTTGGTTAACTGTCAAAATACCGTGATCTAGTTTAACATATGTATCACCAGACACTGCACCAGTGATTTCAGCTACTTTTTCTACCCATTCTGGATCGTCAGGATCAACCTCGGTAACAGTTGTAGCGATTGGGTTGTTACAATCTAAGTCTTCTGGTTCAATTGGTTTTGGTTTTTTCAATTTAGAAACCACTCCTACATATTGGACAAAATTGTCTAAGCATTGTTCAAGGAAGTTAACAGTACCTTCATTTGTGATGTTACCATCAAGGTCGAAAGCTTCTTTGGCCTTACCGAGCAAGAATTCATTACCTGGAAGTGTATAGGCGTTAACACCAGGTGCTTCAAGGATTTTACGCAAATGTACTTGGGCGCGTGAAGTTCCTTGGTCGTAGTAAGATGCCCCAACAATCATGACAGGTTTGTTTTCAAATGGGTGCACTTCGAATGAGAGCCACTCTAAAACAGATTTAAGCGCTGCAGAAATGGTGTGGTTGTGTTCGGGAGTTGCAATGATGACCCCATCAGCGCGTGTAATCTTGTTGTTAAGCAAGCGAAGTTGGAAGCTTTCGTCCCATTTTTCGTCTTGGTTAAACATAGGCACTTCGTCAATTTCCAAGACTTCAAGTTCAAATTTAATTTTAAAATGTCTTCTGATAAATTCGAGCAATTTACGGTTGTATGATTGATCATAATTTGCTCCAACAAGTCCAACAAATTTCATAGTTTCTATTCTCCTGTATTATAAGCTTTCCCAGTCAAAGTTTTCAGCTTCTTTATGTAGCAATTCTGTAGCGTGTGAGAGTTTACCAGTGATTTTAACAAACAGACGGAAGTCATCAAAAATGGCGTCTAATTTTTGAATAACATCAAGGTCAACCAAATCACCATTGCCATCAAAAGCTTGGAGAGAATGTGATAGCAAGAATTCGTCTGGAAGCACATTAGCTTTGATTTCTGGAGCGTTCAAGATTTGACGGAGTTGTAGCTGTGCGCGAGAAGCACCAAGAGTTCCATAAGATGCCCCTGTAATCATAACGGGTTTATTCAAAAGAGGGAACACACCGTATGACACCCAAGCTAGAGCGTTCATAAGAACAGCAGGAATAGAATGGTCATATTCAGGTGTTCCAATGATGACCCCATCGGCTTCTTCAATTTTCTTAACAACCTCTAGGACATTTTCTGGAAGTTGTTTATTGGCTGGCTTGTTAAAGACAGGGAAGTCTTTAATTTCTACAAGTTCGATGTCTGCCTTATCTGCAAAATGTTTCTGAATATATTGCAATAATTGTCTATTAGTTGAACACTTTGAATTCGTACCAACAAGTCCGATGAATTTCATGACAATTCTCCTTAAAAGTATTATATCTTATACTATGTTAGCGTTTTCCTACCTAAAAGTCAATCTTAGTTTAATGAGAATGCCATTAGACTGCTACCTTTGTCATCTGATTTCGAATAGACTATAATAGGATGGATATCAAAAAAGCTACTCTTTTTGTTAAAGCTAGTGTTGCTAATTTTACAAGACAAAGTCAATAGATGTATCGAAAGGAAAAAATAATGACAAAAATTCGTGGATTTGAACTCGTATCAACCTATAACAATCAGGACTTGCTTCCAAAACGTGAGACTGCCCATGCTGCGGGTTATGATTTAAAGGTAGCAGAGAACACTGTAATTGCTCCTGGAGAAATTGTTCTCGTTCCAACAGGTGTTAAGGCTTACATGCAACCTGGTGAGGTCCTCTATCTCTTTGACCGTTCATCGAACCCTCGTAAAAAGGGGCTGGTCTTAATCAATTCTGTAGGTGTTATTGATGGCGATTATTATGGTAATCCTGGAAATGAGGGTCATATCTTCGCTCAGATGAAAAATATTACTGATCAACCCGTGACTCTTGAAGTTGGCGAACGCATTGTTCAAGGTGTCTTTATGCCTTTCTTGATTGTTGATGGAGATGAGGCAGATGGTGTGCGGACTGGCGGATTTGGGTCAACTGGACAGTAGAGGGAGCAAAATGGCAGACTATTTATTAGTTGTAGACATGCAGTCAGATTATGTTGCTGTTGGAAAAGCATATCATGAAGAACTGACTGTAGCTGTAAATGACAAAATTGCTAGCTATCCCAGCGACCGGGTTATCTATATTCTCAATCGTTTTTTCTGGGAGAGAAAAGATAGAAGGAAGAAATTTGCGACCGGCTTGCTGCTTGTATCTTCTCGTATCTTTGAGAAGCGTCGGGCTTCTTGATTTACTAATCCAGATTTAAAAGATTTTTTAGAGGAAAATGGTGCTAAGAGCATAGAGTTTATAGGGGTAGATGGCAATGGCTGTGTCAAGGCTTCTGTTTTGGCAGCTGTCAAGGAGAATTATCAGGTTTCCGTCGATTTGTCTGCTGTCGGAGTTGCCAACCAGAAGAAATTTCAAAAAACATTGCATAAGTGGCACTCTATAGGAGTCGCAGTAGAAGGAGAATTATTATAGCTAAGAAAAAATCAACTTTTGTTTGTCGAGAATGTGGCTACAATTCACCCAAATATCTAGGGCGCTGTCCCAACTGTTCTTCTTGGTCCTCTTTTGAGGAAGAAGTTGAGGTGCAGGAGGTTAAAAATGCCCGTGTCAGTTTGACGGGTGAAAAGTCTAAACCAACTAAATTAAAAGAAGTCTCTTCAATTAATTATGCTCGCATAAAGACCGACATGGATGAGTTTAACCGTGTTTTAGGTGGCGGTGTGGTTCCAGGTAGCCTGGTTCTTATTGGAGGGGACCCAGGGATAGGAAAATCGACCCTTCTCTTACAAGTGTCAACACAGCTGGCTAACAAGGGAACTGTCCTCTATGTATCTGGGGAAGAATCTGCCGAGCAAATCAAATTGCGGAGTGAACGTTTAGGTGATATTGATAACGAATTTTATCTTTATGCTGAGACCAATATGCAAGCCGTTCGCAGTCAAGTGGAGGCTATAAAACCTGATTTCCTCATTATCGACTCTATTCAGACCATCATGAGTCCAGAAATTTCTGGCGTTCAAGGTTCGGTTTCTCAGGTTCGTGAAGTTACTGCTGAACTCATGCAAATTGCCAAAACCAATAACATTGCCACATTTATTGTTGGGCATGTGACCAAGGAGGGACAGCTGGCTGGACCACGTATGTTGGAACACATGGTGGACACGGTTCTCTATTTTGAGGGGGAACGTCACCATACCTTCCGTATTTTACGAGCAGTCAAAAACCGTTTTGGTTCAACCAATGAGATTGGGATTTTTGAGATGCAGTCTGGTGGTTTGGTAGAGGTTCTAAACCCTAGCCAAGTTTTCTTAGAAGAACGCCTAGACGGTGCCACAGGTTCTGCCATTGTTGTCACAATGGAAGGTAGCAGACCTATCCTAGCTGAAGTTCAAGCCTTGGTGACACCAACCGTCTTTGGTAATGCCAAGCGGACAACAACAGGACTGGATTTTAACCGTGTTAGCCTTATCATGGCTGTTTTAGAGAAACGCTGCGGACTTCTTCTTCAAAATCAAGATGCCTATCTCAAATCAGCTGGTGGTGTCAAATTAGACGAGCCGGCTATTGACCTTGCTGTTGCCGTTGCTATTGCTTCCAGTTACAAGGAGCTTCCAACCAATCCCCAGGAAGCCTTTATAGGAGAAATTGGCTTGACTGGAGAGATTCGCCGTGTGACTCGGATTGAGCAGCGCATCAATGAAGCCGCTAAACTAGGCTTTACTAAGATTTATGCTCCAAAGAATTCCCTTCACGGCATGACAATTCCAGAAGGTATCCAGGTCGTTGGAGTTACGACCGTAGGAGAAGTGCTCAAAAAAGTCTTCTCTTAAAAAATCTTGCCCAAAGCGATATATTGTAAGCGCTTGCAAAAATATCTGTTCAATGCTATACTTTTCTTAAGAATAGGGAGGTATTTATGATGCAATTTTTCACAGACAGCAATATGCAATTCCCACTGGTAGAGCTAACTCTTAATCAAGGTGAAACGGTTTTTATCCAACGTGGCAGTATGGTATACCACACACCTAATGTAACCCTGAGTACTAGATTAAATGCTAGTGGCTCAGGGTTGGGTCGCCTTGTGAAAGCGGTTGGGCGTTCAATGGTTTCGGGTGAAAGTAGCTTTATTACTCAGGTTGTTGCTCAGTCCAATAATGGTTATTTGGCTTTGGCACCTGATTCCCCAGGTCAGGTGATTCCTTTGTATCTGGGTGAAAAGCAGTACCGACTTAATGATGGTGCCTTTCTAGCACTTGATGGCACGGCCTACTATACAATGGAATACCAGTCTGTTGGTAAGGCTCTTTTTGGTGGTCAAGGTGGCTTCTTTGTGATGACGACACAAGGTCAAGGTACCCTTTTGGCCAATGCTTACGGTTCCATCAAAAAAATTGAGCTAAACAATCAAGAAGTGACCATTGACAATGCCCATGTTGTTGCTTGGAGTCAGTCTCTGGATTACAATATTCATTTGGAAAATGGTTTCTGGCAGTCTATCGGAACAGGAGAAGGGGTTGTTAATACCTTTAGAGGGACAGGCGAGATTTATGTTCAGAGTCTCAATCTTCAGACCTTTGCAGGCCTTCTTAATCGCTACTTACCAAAACGATCATAATAGTAATAGCGAGAGTATCCTGACCTTTGTGATACTCTTGTTTTTCTTTTTCAGCAATTCATTTAACTGACAAGGTTTTTAAAAGGTGGTAAGATATAACCTAGATAATTTAATGTTTATCCTAATTTGTCCACTAGAAAGTGAGTTACTATGTCTTATTTTAAAAACTTTCTCAATGCCAATAATGCCTATGTTGATTTGCATGGGACAGGCCATCTTCCCTTGAAACCAAAGACAAAGGTTGCTATTGTGACCTGTATGGATTCTCGCCTTCACGTTGCTCAAGCCTTGGGATTAGCTCTTGGTGACGCCCATATTCTACGTAATGCAGGTGGGCGTGTGACAGAAGACATGATTCGTTCCTTAGTCATTTCTGAACAACAGATGGGAACGCGTGAAATAGTGGTTCTCCACCATACAGATTGTGGTGCTCAGACCTTTAAGAATGATGAATTTACAGCTTACCTCAATAAAGAGCTTGGTGTTGACGTGTCTGATAAAGACTTTCTTCCATTCACTGATGTTGAAGAGAGTGTTCGTGAAGATATGGCTATTTTACGTCAGTCACCGCTTATTCCTGATGACGTCATTATTTCCGGTGCAGTTTACGATGTTGATACTGGACGAATGACCCAAGTAAACCCTTAATACTGAATAGTTAAGCAGGCACGAATGCCTGCTTTTTATGATTCAACGCAAAAAAACTCAGCACACTGAAATAATGTACTGAGTCTGTCTCATTGTCTAAGTGACGATAAAAATAAGAATGACAGTCCCTAAATAGAAGAGACTGGTGATGAAGAAACTGACGCGCCAGAATAATTTAAAGAACCGTTTAAATTTAAAGGATTGTGTCTTTCTTAACATCTGAATTGTGATAATGATAGCTGCCAAGGATAGCAAGATCGTGATGTATGGCAGAAAACTATGGGTAAAGAAACGTGCTGATACGGCAACTACTTCAATAAAGTATAGCGGAAAGGTTAAATCAGCAAAATTAAGCCCAAGGTATTTTAAACTGAAGAAGCGATGGATAATAAAAGCAAAGATAGGTGTTAAAATCAAAAATGCTATGGCAAAGAATTTATATAGAATCATAAATCTATTTTACCTCGAAAAGGGCTTTATGTAAATTTTTTCCTAAACTTAATAAGAATTTCTTGCATCTAAAAGGAATTTCTGTATAATAGATAAGGTATGTAAAAACATACTTGTGGGAGGTAACAAAACTTACTTACCGCCAAAACCACAATAGGAGGAAATTACAAAATGGCTAAAAAAGTCGAAAACATCGTAAAACTTCAGATTCCTGCTGGTAAAGCGACTCCAGCTCCACCAGTTGGACCAGCCCTTGGTCAAGCCGGAATCAACATCATGGGATTCACTAAAGAGTTTAACGCTCGTACAGCTGACCAAGCTGGTATGATCATCCCAGTTGTTATCTCTGTGTATGAAGATAAATCATTTGATTTCATCACTAAAACACCACCAGCTGCTGTTCTTTTGAAAAAAGCAGCAGGTGTTGAAAAAGGTTCAGGTACTCCAAACTCAGTTAAAGTTGCTTCAGTAACTCGTGCACAAGTACAAGAAATTGCTGAAACTAAAATGCCTGACTTGAACGCTGCAAACATCGAATCAGCTATGCGTATGATCGAAGGTACTGCACGTTCAATGGGATTCACTGTTACTGACTAATTCAGTTAACAAGAAAACCACAGACGTCGTCTCACTTCGCTGAGTGACGTGGAAGATGAAAGTCGTTATGACCACATTACACAAGGAGAAATAATTAAATGGCTAAAAAAAGCAAACAAATGCGTGCTGCTCTTGAGAAAATCGACAGCACAAAAGCTTACAGCGTAGAAGAAGCTGTAGCTCTTGCACAAGAAACTAACTTCGCAAAATTCGATGCTACTGTTGAAGTATCATACAACCTTAACATCGACGTTAAGAAAGCTGACCAACAAATCCGTGGCGCAATGGTATTGCCAAACGGTACTGGTAAAACTCAACGTGTTCTTGTATTTGCTCGTGGTGCTAAAGCTGAGGAAGCTAAAGCAGCAGGTGCTGACTTCGTTGGTGAAGATGAACTCGTTGCTAAAATCAACGGTGGATGGCTTGACTTTGACGTTGTTGTTGCAACACCAGATATGATGGCTATCGTTGGTCGTCTTGGACGTGTCCTTGGACCACGTAACTTGATGCCAAACCCTAAAACTGGTACAGTAACTATGGACGTTGCTAAAGCAGTTGAAGAGTCTAAAGGTGGTAAAATCACTTACCGTGCTGACAAAGCAGGTAACGTACAAGCTATCATCGGTAAAGTTTCATTTGAAGCTGAAAAATTGGTTGAAAACTTTAAAGCATTTAACGATGCTATCCAAAAAGCTAAACCAGCTACAGCGAAAGGTGCTTACATTACAAACCTTTCAATCACTACTACACAAGGTGCTGGTATCAAAGTTGATCCAAACTCATTGTAAGAGTAGTAAGGAACCTATCTTCGGATAGGTTTTTTTGTTGCCTGAAATGAGGTGTATGAACAGAAAATAAAAAAATATTCAGAAAGTAGTTTTAATTTTACGGACTTATGGTATAATTTAAGCGTATACACATCATTATTGAATGTTTAAACTTCTGACATTGCAAATTTAAGGAGACGATGCATGAAAAAGAGTAAGGTATTTTTACTGGCGGCCGTAGGTCTGCTATCTGTGGGTGTTTTAGCAGCTTGTTCGTCATCAAGTAAGACATCTGGGAAGACTTATAATTATGTTTATGGTGGTGATCCTGCAACCCTAGATTATGTTTCTACAAATAAGAAAAATATGACTACAGCTGTTAGTAATGGTGTTGATGGTTTGTTCGAGAATGATCAATATGGGAACCTTAAGCCATCCGTAGCTGAAAGTTGGTCTGTTTCCCAAGATGGTTTGACCTATACCTATAAGATTCGTAAGGGTGTTAAATGGTACACTTCAGATGGTGAAGAATACGCTGATGTGACAGCCAAGGACTTTGTGACTGGGCTTAAACATGCTGCTGATACAAAATCTGAGGCTATTTACTTGTTGCAAAACTCTGTTAAAGGCTTGAATGACTATGTTTCAGGAGATAATAAAAATTTTGCAGATGTAGGGATTAAGGCTATTGATGATCATACCCTTCAATATACTCTTAGTGAACCAGAGCCTTATTGGAATTCCAAGTTGACTTATTCAGTGACTTGGCCTGTTAACGCAGATTTTTTGAAATCTAAAGGGAAAGACTTTGGTAAATCAACAGATCCAACTTCTATTCTTTATAATGGACCATTCCTTCTTAAATCACTGACAACTAAATCCTCAATTGAGTTTGTTAAGAACGAAAATTATTGGGATAAGGACAATGTCCACTTTGACAATGTTAAGTTAACTTACGATGATGGGACAGACCAAGAATCTTTGGAACGTAATTTTACGGATGGTGTCTACAACTTAGCACGTTTATTCCCAACAAGTTCGAATTATTCTAAAGTTGCCAAACAGTATAAAGATGACATCTACTACACACAACCTGGTGCCGCTGTAGAAGGTGTTGGTATTAACATTGATCGTCAAACTTATGGTCATACTTCTAAAGAAAATGATCAACAAAAGTCATCAACGAAAGCAGCTCTTCTTAACAAAGATTTCCGTCAATCGTTGAGTTTTGCCATTAATCGTACGAATTATGCAGCTCAATTGAATGGTAAAGAGGCAGGAAAAACAGCTGTCCGTAATATCTTTGTCAAACCTGATTTTGTACAGGCAGATGGCAAAAACTTTGGAGCTATGGTGATGGACCAACTTCCAGCCTTTGGTGATGAGTGGGCAGGCGTGAATCTTGCCGATAGTCAAGACGGACTTTACAACCCAGAAAAGGCTAAAGCTGAGTTTGCTAAAGCTAAAGCAGCTCTTCAAGCAGAAGGGGTACAGTTCCCTATTCATTTGGATGTTCCTGTTAATCAGACAAATAAGATTTATGTGAATCAAGTACAATCGCTTAAAGAATCTGTTGAATCTGCTCTAGGAAAAGATAATGTTGTACTTGATCTCCACCAAATGTCATCTGATGATTTCTACAATATCACTTATTCTGCGGCAAATGCAGCAGCAGAAGATTGGGATTTATCAGTTGGTGTTGCCTGGGAACCAGACTATCTAGATCCATCTACTTACCTTGATGTCTTGAAGACTACTAATAGCGAGAATACGAAGTCCTTTATGGGATATGATAATCCTAATAGCCCAGCAGCTGAAAAAGTAGGTCTTAAAGAATACGATCAGCTCGTTGACGATGCTTCTAAAGAAACAACCAATTTAACAGCTCGTTATGAAAAATATGCCAAAGCTCAAGCATGGTTGACAGATAGTTCGCTTTATATCCCAACAACTACTTATAATGGGGCTGCAGCCGTGATTTCACGTATCAAACCATTCTCTGGAGCTTATGCTCAAGCAGGTGATAAAGGTTCGACTTACTACTTCAAGTATCTCCAATCTCAAGATAATATTGTTACTAAGAAGCAATATGATTCGGCTTACAAAGATTGGCTGAAAGAAAAAGCGAAATCTAACGACAAGGCTCAGAAAGATTTTGAAAAACACATTAAGTAATCTATACAAAACGACTTCCTATAGGTGGTCGTTTTTTTGATAAAATTTCTCGAACCATCTCTAGATTGTGATATAATAAGAAGGATTGGTACTCGCTTATAAACCTTTATTGTGAAGTAAAAAAAAGGTTGAGTTGCCTGCTGATACTTGAAATCTTAGAGTCGCCTCTTGAGATAGATTCTAATCTAATGAAGTATCCAAAGACTGAAGAATGAAACATAAAAAGGAGACTTATCTTGGCTAAAGATATTCGTGTTCGTTACGCACCAAGTCCAACAGGACTTTTACACATTGGTAATGCCCGTACAGCATTGTTTAATTACCTCTATGCTCGTCATCATGGCGGTACTTTCATTATCCGTATTGAAGATACTGACCGTAAACGTCACGTTGAAGATGGTGAACGTTCTCAACTTGATAACTTGCGTTGGTTGGGAATTGACTGGGATGAAAGTCCAGAGACACATGAAAATTACCGTCAATCAGAGCGTTTGCCACTTTATCAAAAATATATTGATCAGCTCTTGGCAGAAGGTAAGGCTTACAAGTCATATGTGACTGAAGAAGAATTGGCAGCAGAGCGTGAACGTCAAGAAGCTGCTGGTGAAACACCTCGTTATATCAATGAATTTCTTGGCATGACTGAAGAAGAAAAAGCTGCCTACATCGCCGAACGTGAAGCGGCAGGTATCGTTCCAACAGTTCGTTTGGCTGTTAATGAGTCAGGAATCTACAAATGGCATGATATCGTTAAAGGAGATATCGAATTTGAAGGTGGTAATATCGGTGGTGATTGGGTTATCCAGAAGAAAGATGGTTACCCAACTTACAACTTTGCGGTAGTTATTGATGACCACGATATGCAAATTTCACACGTTATCCGTGGAGATGATCACATTGCTAATACACCAAAACAACTCATGGTTTATGAAGCTCTTGGTTGGGAAGCTCCTGAGTTTGGACACATGACCCTTATCATCAATTCTGAAACAGGTAAGAAGTTGTCTAAACGTGATACGAACACCCTTCAATTTATAGAGGATTATCGTAAAAAAGGTTACCTTCCAGAAGCAGTCTTTAACTTCATTGCTCTTCTTGGTTGGAATCCTGGTGGAGAAGACGAAATCTTCTCTCGTGAAGAGCTGATTAAACTCTTTGATGAAAATCGTCTCAGTAAATCTCCAGCAGCCTTCGATCAAAAGAAATTAGATTGGATGAGTAATGACTACATTAAGAATGCAGATTTCGACAAGGTCTTTGCTCTTTGTAAGCCTTTCTTGGAAAAAGCTGGCCGTTTGACAGACAAGGCTGAAAAATTAGTGGAACTCTACAAGCCACAAATGACAGCTGCAGAAGAAATTGTTCCTCTTACGGATCTCTTCTTTGAAGATTTCCCAGAATTGACAGAAGCTGAAAAAGAATTTATGGCTGGTGAAACAGTGCCAACAGTGCTTAAGGCCTTTAAAGCGAAACTTGAAGCAATGTCAGATGATGAATTTGTCACTGAGAATATTTTCCCACAAATTAAGGCTGTTCAAAAAGAAACAGGAATTAAAGGGAAAAACCTCTTCATGCCAATCCGTATTGCTGTTTCAGGAGAAATGCACGGTCCAGAATTGCCAGATACTATTTTCTTGCTTGGTCGTGAAAAATCAATTAAACATATTAATCAAGTTCTTGAGACGCTATAAAAACGGACCCAACATCTGTTGGGTTTTATAATGTAGATAAACCGAGCCGTTGAGGAGCCACTTACTAGATTATATATCTAGTTGGCATTAGAGCTTTCTGGAAGAGCTGACACTTTAATGTAACAATGATATATATAATAATCTATTTATCATTTTCAAAAACGTAAATTAGTTTTATAATAGATAAATAAGAAAACAAGAAGGGAGCGGACATTATGAGAAGATTTAATTGGTATTTTTACTATGTTATTGGTATGTATCCATAAAAAAGTCAAAAAGTCGGTTAAAGAGCTTTAGTTTTTCTAAGCTCTTTTTAATGTGTGCTTGGGCTGTATAGTAGGGGAAAGGTTCTAAGAGGTAGAGAAACTTTTGAAAGCTCTTAACTTGGGAAATGCGTTTTATATTTTTAGTTTTTTCTAATAGGAGTAACGCTAAATTATATATTTATGTTACAATAAAGTAGGTTGATTTTTGAAAGGAAAGGGGGGAGTATAGAGATGATTGTCCTATTTACAGTTCTACGTCTATTGGCTATTTTAATTGTTAGCCATGACATGTCGGGCCTGCTCAAAACGTGGAAGAGTAAAGTCTATTTTATCATTGGTAGTCTCTTGCTCTCTCTATTTGTAGGAGGCATCACAGGTTCACTTTTAGCACTCTTATTTTGTCATCTATTCTTAAATAAAACATCAAGTCGTGAAAAGAATTCATTTCTTTTCACCTTTTTGCCGTGGGTCTTTGTTGAGGTAACTTCTAAATTACTTCAACTTTACTTCTTCCCATGGATTTTTCAAATTAATTATTTACAAGTAAAAGATACCCCAGTACTTATTGCTCTATCTTATCTTTTGGTGTATCCAATCTTCCATTTGATTGTCAAGGTCTTCTTTATTGACTTCAGTGCTCTTGATATCATGGGGGATAACCACACTTACCAAGTTAGGCAACGTCTGTTGGTTGGGGTGACTTTAGCATATATTATTTTATCTCTAGTTATTTTCTATGCGAGTAATGTCTTTCCTTATATGGGACTCTTTATTTATTTAGCAGGTAGCATTACAGTTGTTTATTCAATTCTCTTTATTTTACTATTTGCTCAGCTCAATATTTATTCTAAGAGGAGAGTAAAGGACCAATTGGCTGAAGAGATGATTAGGCACGAAGAAAGTTTAGAAGAATATAGCCACCGTTTAGAAAAACTCTATAATGATATTTCTCAGGTTAAGAAGGATTATTTGGAAGGGCTTAAGAATATGGAAGATAGTATTCAACGCCGAGATTTACCTGCTTTGAAGCAGGAATATGCGGAGCTTCTAGAAAAATCTGGGAATAGTTTAACGTTGTCAAATTATGAATTGTCACGTTTAATCAATTTGGAAATCACCTCTCTCAAGAGTCTTTTCTCTGCAAAAGTGCTTGAAGCTGAGAACCTAGGAATAAAGGTCAATTTAGAGTTACCAGATGTCATATCATCTACGCAAATTGAGGCTTTAGATTTGGTAGTGATTTCTTCTGTGTTCTTGAATAATGCTATAGAAGCTACAGTGAAATCTGAAGATCCAACGTTAACGATATCTTTCTTTAAAAATCAGGACTACCTTACCTTAGTTATTGACAATACGACGAGGGAGGAACGTATTCCTGTGTCCAGAATATTTGATGAAGGAGTTTCTAGTAAAGGCGAAGGTCGCGGTCTTGGTCTGTCTAAAGTAGCAGAGATACTTAATCGCTATCCAAAAGTAAATCTTGAAACTCGGAGTTGTGATTATCATTTCACACAAGTTCTGTCTTTCCGAGATAACTGATAGGACAGAGTGAATTTTTAAGGATAAGATACGGGGAAATAGAAAGGGGAAATAGCACATGCAACTCGCGATTGATGGCCTTATTGCTTTGGTTGTTGTCGTTTCACATCTAGTGATTTCAGCTAGACTAGCTTATCTAGATGTTTTTAATTATCGTTATATTCCTTATGTAGTAGTGGTAGCTGTTGTTAAATGGCTAGCAAAAATATTATGGCAAATTGATATTCCAGATGCCATTTATCTCCTAGTTTTTATTTTTCTTGAAAAGCCTCAAGCGTCAAGAGAAGAAAAGTATTTTTGTGCTTTCTTTGCTCCTGTATTCTGGACTTTAGTTACTAGCTTCTTCAGTTTTTACCTTTTTCGCGTTTTCTTTAATAAGCCAATCAACTTAGTTCCAAATAACCTGGGAATTTTAGCTGTGGATAGTGTGGTTCTTCCATTCTTTCTAGGATTGCAAAAAATGTTTGGTTTAGACCGCTTTTTTGAGAAACCCTTTGAAGGGTTGCAAGATAAGTACAAGAGTATGCTTCTGCAAGTAGATATGATTTTAATTATCAGTTATCTTCTTATTCTTTTTAAGCAAGAGATATTCTCGTTACTTTTGAGTCAAACCTATCTTCCAGGCTATCCTCAGATTTATATTTGGGTAGGGCTCCTTATACATATGTATATTTTAGTTCGTTTTGTTTCCTATAGTAAAGATGTCCGTGATAGCGAAATTCTTCGAGAACAAGAGGAGCATTTAAGAAGTTTGGAAGCCTACAATCAAAAAATAGAGGCTGCATATAAAAGTGTGCGTTCTTTCAAACATGATTATGAGAATGTCTTAATTAGTATGCAGACTAGTATTGATAGTGGAGATTTTAATTTGATTGAACAAACCTATCAGGACATTCTGAAAAAGGCAGGACAAGAACTCATTGAAGAAGATGACGAAAATGCCTCTTGATCATAAATAGGAAATATTATCATGAACTTACAGCTTTGGACTATGGTAACTCTTGAAAATAGTCTTATTCAGATCATTAGTTTTCATATTACCTGGTTTATTTATAAAAAATTAACAGGGAGCTCACTAGCTTATTGGAAAGTACTTCTCTTAAGTCTTTTAGGGATAATAGTATCACTTGGTAAAGGTGATGGCTTCTATTATCAAGTGATTATTTTTCTAGGGTTGGCTCTTAAGGAACGTCGCAAACACCGCCTGACATTATGGGCAAGTCTTTTTTTTGGAGCCTTCTCAGTCATTTTTACAGATTTATTTGCAACCTTTACACCCTTCTATGTTTTCAATAATCTGTTTGTAAATATGACTTTGGGTGAAATCCAAGAAAACTTCTTACTGGAATTACTATCTTATGTGATGATTTATCCCTTCTTCCTTTATATCAATTATCTTTCAAGTTCAGATATTGATAAGGTCAAGGAATTAATTTATTCACGTGGTCGAGAACGTTTATTGATAGCAGTTGATTTGACCTTTGCAGTGTATATTTTTTGCAGTACTTTTCTGATGTCAACTGGTGGTAATGTTGGAAAACCTATTTTCTTTGCTATGGCGGTCTATCTCTTAATGGTGACAACGCTAAACCGCTATTCACATAAATTTGTTAGGGAGCGTAGCCAAGAAGCTGTTGATACTTATGTTTACAACTTAAAAGTGTATAATCAACACATTGAGGCTCTTTTTACAAAAGTAAAACCTACTCAACAAGATTTTGAGAATCTTTTGATAGCTCTCGAGACACCTCTTGCGAAGAATCAGCTATCAGAAGTTTTAGCAGTATATCATGAACATTTGAATCATCTTAGATTGGATGACTTGGATTTAAATGATAAATTAGCTCCTCTGTTTGAAATTCCTTATCCAGAATTAAGGAGTTGGATTGTTAACCAAATTATTCCTTTGGAGCAAAAGGGAATTATGGTTCGGTTAGATGTCAACGTTGTTGATTATCCTAAACATTTAAATATTGCGGTGCTTATTACTGTCTTGGAACGCTGTATTAACCTGGCTGAAAAGCTTTGTGTGGAGGAGCCAGAGACAGATATTGGTTTCCTTATCCAACAGAATGAGGACGGTAATCTCTGCTTTGTTATTGAAAATACTAACCAGGAAGCTACTCCAGAACTTGATGGTAGGTTAGCGATTAGTCGTGATTTAGCGCAGTTTTGCTGGTCAAATGGTATTGGTTTAACTAACAAAAAAGAATTATTTAAAACCTATCAAATTGTTACGGTAGGACTATAAAGATAGAAAGGACGGAAGTAGCTATGCTAGGTAACATCGTGTTCCAAATTTTGATGTTTGTCATTATTTGGGATATCTATCTACGTATTGGTGGTCAAAACACTAATCTCAAAAATCGCGTGCTCTATTTGTTATTCGATGTTGCCTTATGTATTTGGGGACAACTTATTGGACGCTATCTAGGTGTAGTGCCTCCTTTAGTCTCCATTGTGACTTTGACGTTTAGTTACCAACTAAATAAGACGGTTACTTCTGTAGAGCAATTCTTTTTAGGTTTCTATCCAGTGGTACTAGTCGATTTAGCAAGGCGCTTCTTGGCTACTTTCTTTTTTCCACCGATAATTGGCGTAGCGGCGTCAACTTTGAATAATAATATTTGGTGGTCTATGGTACCACTTTCCTTTGTCGTGTTGACAGTCAGAATTGTAGACTTCATTTTGCGTCTTGATTTCACAGATATCTTGAAGGTAGCTACCCAACAAGAGAAGAAAAATCGTCTGGGATTGGTTAACATGCTTCTTTTGATTTATTATTTGGTTATCTTTTTGGTATCAACATTTGATTCTTATTTCCCAGAGTTACACCTTGAAAGTAACTTGCGGCTACCGCTGGTAATGGGTTATCTTTACCTTCTTCTTTTCGTTTTGGGAGCTGTTAACCAGTTTGCTAAGGAAAAGATTGAGCAAGATTTGACCATGAAGCAAGCTAACTATCTTGATGATTTGAAACGAGAAAATGCTAGGGTAGAAGGTTTATATAGGGATTTGATGTTTGTTCGTTCAAACTATAATTACCTTCTAAATAACCTGCGAGATATTGAAAGAACTGGAGATATTCGCTCCTACAAAAAAGATCTAGTTGACCTGTATGTGAATAGAGATCAATATAGCTTCTCAACTCAGGTCACAGATTTAGAAAATATTCAGAATCCAAGTATTCACAGCTTGCTTTCATCAAAATATCATGAAGCCCAGATGTATAGGCTTAATATTCATGCAGAAATTCCTGACCCAGTCGTTCACAGCTATCTAACAGACTTAGATTTAGCCGTTATTTTGGGTCACCTCATGGACAATGCTATTGATGGTGCTCGTAAAGTTAATGATGGCTTTATTAGCTTAGCCTATTTTGATGAGGAAGATTGCCAGAGCTTTATTGTTGAAAGTGCGATATCAGATGAACAAGCTCCTCTTTCAATGATGACTTCTCAAAATCTTAACAGTGGTGGTATAGGTGTAAATGCTGTTCAAGATATTTTGGAGCGTTACCCCAACACATCCCTATCTGTCCGTAGTCAAAATCATAAAATGATGCAAATACTAGAAATGAGACCCTAATATGAATATATATATTTTAGAAGATGATTTAATGCAACAAACACGCATTAGTGATATCATCAGAGAATTGGTTTCAGAGGGCACGTTCTCAGTACGAAAACTAGAAGTTTTTTCGAAACCACATAAATTATTAGCCAGTATTAACGAGAAAGGTAATCATCAGGTCTTTCTTTTAGATATTGATATTGATGGTGAGCGAAAGAAGGGGCTTGAGGTCGCTTCGGAAATTCGTCAACAAGATGCCAATGCGGTTATTATATTTGTAACGACTCACTCGGAATTTGCCCCGATTAGTTTTAAATACAAGGTTTCCGCACTAGATTTTATTGATAAGACTGTTTCTAATGCGGAGTTCAAGCAGCAATTGAAACAAACGCTAACTTTTGTGAATCAAAAAGTTGGAGAGTTGGATGATGGTGACATTTTTGTATTTGAAACGGCTCAGTCTCGGATTCAGGTTCCTATGCGAGATATTTATTATTTTGCAACTGCTGTGACACCTCATAAGGTGATGTTAATTACTAAAACAGAACGCTTAGAGTTTTATGCTAACCTTGGAGATATCACTTCTGCGAATAAAAAGCTCTTTTCGTGTCACCGTTCCTTTTTAGTTAATTTGGATAATATTGCTCGTATTGATAAGACTCAGTTGATGATTTATTTTGAAAATGGTGATTCCTGCCCAGTTTCTCGCCTAAAAATGAAAGCTTTACTGAAGAAGTGGTCAGAAGTTAAGGACTATTAATGATGACTATGAAAGCTGTCTTTTAGTCCTAATATTGCTCGCAATTATTTTTGATAGTTAGTTGCTATATATGTATCCATTTTGCTAAAAATACTAAATAGATGTCTTTTAGTGAGTTATTTTTGTAAATTTTTAAGAATAAGTCTAAAAAAATACAGTTCAGGATGAAAAAACGACATTCTATGAAATCGTATAGACAATTAAATTGAAAAGAGTTATTATATAATCAAGATATGTGATTCGGAAATGAGACATCGTCAATCTTATTGAAATCTACATACACTTTATGAAAATAAATAATGTACTTTTATATAACTTTTTCCTAATCCCCATTTTTTATTGGCCGCTCGTCCAATTACATATCTTTTTTATAGACATTAAAAAGCTTGAGAAATCAAGCTATTTTTTTGTTTTTAAAGGAGTTATTGCAGATTAGGATAAAAAATAACATTCTATGAGTGAAATCCGACATTTTAGGAAATAGCGATATGCATTATAGGATTGCATGCTATAATGTAATCAAGGTTAGAGAGCAAGAAGAATGTATGGTTTAAGTTAGTCCCTTAAACATAATAATTTCCCTCATTCATTCTATCTAAAATTGCTGTTGTGTTCTCTACCGATGATGCTGTTGTTCGAAAGGTCTGTACTTTGTACAGGCCTTTCGGCATTTTAAGAAATAATAGTTAAGAACACTTTTGGATCTAGCTAGCTAGTATTTGAGAGTGTTTTTTTATTTTTTAAGAAGTAATTGTGTATAAATGAATAAAATTTGATAAATACACATTTTATATGCTTAAAGTATAAAAATAAGCAAAAAAATAAAAATAAATATAAAAAAATAACAAATTATGGTTGACAAATGAATAAATATGCAATATAATAAATCTCGTAAGGTTGATAGAGATAGAAACCACAAGAAAATATAAGAAAAGAGAAATATTATGTCAAAAGAGAAAGTTATTCTTGCTTATTCCGGAGGTCTTGACACCTCAGTAGCTATTACTTGGCTAAAAAAAGATTACGATGTTGTCGCTGTTTGTATGGATGTCGGTGAAGGTAAGGATCTTGAATTTATCCATGATAAAGCTCTTACAGTTGGAGCTATAGAATCTTACGTCCTAGATGTTAAAGATGAATTTGCAGAAGATTACGTACTCCCAGCCCTTCAAGCGCATGCTTATTATGAGCAAAAATATCCTTTGGTTTCAGCGCTCAGTCGTCCAATTATTTCTAAAAAATTAGTTGAAATCGCTCATAAGACTGGTGCTACAACCATTGCTCACGGTTGTACTGGTAAAGGTAATGACCAAGTTCGTTTTGAAGTTGCCATTGCAGCTCTTGATCCAAGCCTTAAAGTAGTAGCGCCAGTACGTGATTGGAAATGGTCTCGTGAGGAAGAGATTGAATATGCTAAGGCTAATGGTGTTCCAGTTCCTGCAAATCTCGATAATCCTTATTCAGTGGACCAAAACCTTTGGGGACGTGCTAATGAATGTGGTGTTCTTGAAAATCCTTGGAATCAAGCTCCAGAAGAAGCCTTTGGAATTACAAACTCACCAGAGTCTGCCCCAGACGAAGCTGAATTTGTTGATGTAACCTTTAAGGAAGGTAAACCAGTTGCCCTTAATGGTAAAGAAATGAAATTGGCGGACCTTATCCAAGAAATGAATGTTATCGCTGGTAAACATGGTGTTGGACGTATCGACCACGTTGAGAACCGTCTTGTTGGTATCAAATCACGTGAAATTTACGAGTGCCCAGGTGCCATTGCTCTCTTGACTGCCCATAAGGAGATTGAGGACTTGACTTTGGTACGTGAAGTTTCTCACTTCAAACCAATCCTTGAAAATGAATTGTCAAATCTTATCTATAATGCTTTGTGGTTTAGCCCAGCAACTCAAGCCATCATTGCTTACATCAAAGAAACACAAAAAGTAGTTAATGGTACTGCTAAAGTGAAACTTTACAAAGGTCATGCTCAGGTAGTTGCTCGTAAGTCAGATAATTCACTATATGATGAAAACTTGGCTACTTACACATCTGCGGATAGTTTTGATCAAGATTCTGCTGTTGGATTTATCAAACTCTGGGGACTTCCAACACAGGTAAATTCTCAAGTTAATCATCCATTTGACAAATAATGAAAGACTTCATAAGAAAAGTGGGTTGTTAGAAGGACAATTCTTCATATCAGATAAAAGTGGACAGAGATCCGCATCTGGTACTCTTTTCTTATAACTTATATTACAATCGTTAAGGCGTTCTGAGAGGCGTTACGAGCCTAAATAAGCCACGACTGAGATCGGGTTTTAGGAAAACAAGTGTCCAGAGAGACAACTTAAGCTAGACAAGAAATATCTAGCTTTTTTCATTTGAATTATTGTGGCCTGAGAGGTCATTACTTTTTATAAGCATTAAGAAAGGACAAGAGATTATCCTATCCTTTGGGGAAATCTTTAACATATAACTATGGCAGAAAATCATAAACTGTGGGGCGGTCGGTTCGAAGCTAGTCTTGAAAAATGGGTCGAAGAATTTGGTGCTTCAATTTCCTTTGACCAAAAAATGGCTGAGTTCGATCTTAAAGGTTCCATTGCTCACGTAACCATGCTGGGTGAGACAGGAATTATTACCAAAGAGGAGTCTTTACAAATTAAACAAGGCTTGGAAGAGTTACTTAAGGAGTACAAGGCTGGTAAACTAGAGTTTGATGTTTCCAATGAAGATATTCATATGAATATGGAAAGTCTATTGACGGCTAAGATTGGGCCCGTAGCAGGGAAACTTCATACAGCACGTTCTCGTAACGACCAAGTTGCAACGGACATGCACCTGTATCTTAAAGTTAAGCTCTTTGAAGTTATTGAGAAACTTGATAACTTACGAAATACTCTAGTGAATCTAGCAGATAAACATATCTATACGATTATGCCCGGCTATACTCACTTACAACATGCACAACCAATTTCTTTCGGTCATCACTTGATGGCTTATTACAACATGTTTACACGTGATGCTGAACGTTTTGAATTTAATATCAAACATACAGATGTATCGCCTCTTGGTGCCGCAGCTTTGGCAGGTACAACTTTCCCTATTGATCGGAAGATGACATCTGATTTAATGGGATTTGCAAAACCATATAGTAATTCTCTAGATGCCGTCTCTGACCGTGATTTCATTTTAGAATTCTTATCAAATTCAAGTATTCTCATGATGCATATGACACGTATTTGTGAAGAAATCATTAGCTGGTGTTCTAATGAATTCAAGTTTGTCACTCTTTCAGATACGTTCTCTACAGGCTCTTCCATTATGCCTCAAAAGAAAAATCCAGACATGGCAGAGCTTATCCGCGGGAAATCAGGTCGTGTTTACGGTAATCTGATTGGATTATTGACTGTGATGAAGTCACTACCTTTAGCCTATAATAAGGACTTACAAGAGGATAAGGAAGGTATGTTTGATACAGTAGAAACGATTACTGTAGCCATTGATATTCTCGCAGGTATGCTCAATACTATGACTGTTAACGATAAGCATATGGCAGAGTCAACAGAAAAAGACTTTTCAAATGCTACTGAGTTGGCTGATTATCTTGCGGCTAAAGGTCTTCCATTCCGTGAGGCGCATGAGATTGTAGGGAAACTTGTTCTTGAGTGTACTAAAGCTGGACACTATCTCCAAGATGTTCCTCTTGAACGTTATCAAGAAGTCTCAGATTTAATTGAAGAAGATATCTATGAAACACTCAAGTCTCATACCGCTGTTGAGCGTCGTCATTCTCTTGGTGGAACAGGTTTCGACCAAGTTAAATGGCAAATCAAAGAAGCTCAGCTAAATCTTAAAAAATAAGTCTCTAAGACCCAAACTATAAGGTTTTGGGCTTTTTTGCTATTTATGGTATAATAGTACTAATTTTGAGTTTGGAGTCGTATTTTGAAAAAATCTTATCGTATTAAGAAAGAGAAAGACTTTAAAGCATTATTTGATGCAGGGCACAGTGTTGCCAACCGAAAATTTGTTGTCTACTGTCTGAATCGTGATTTACTCCATTATCGCGTAGGTTTGTCAGTTAGCAAGCGTCTTGGTAATGCAGTTACCCGAAATCGGGTAAAACGTCGTCTACGACATGCACTAATGGACATGTCATCTCAATTAGCACATCAAGATTTTGTCGTTATTGCTCGTAAAGGTGTCGAGGACTTAAGCTATCAAGAAATTTACAGCAATCTCGTTCATGTCTTAAAAATAGCAAAGTTATATAAGGACTAGAAAATTATCTTTCACCGTCATGGTACGATTCATCAGGACAAATTTTTGTTGATGCTATCATCCTAGTAGACGGAGATAAGACAATTCTTTGTCATGTAAAAGGAGTTTTTAGTGAAAAGAAAACTTAATTTATTTGTTTTAGGAGCAGGAGCTCTCTTGGCTTTATCAGCTTGTGGACGCAGTGATGTCACAAGCCAGTCTACAGGACTTTGGGAACGCTTCATTCTAATGTTTGGTAAGGCTGTTCAAGGACTTTCAATTGGCGGCTCTATTGGACTAGGGATTATTATCTTTACGATTTTGATTCGTGCGGTTATGATTCCATTGTATAATCGCCAAATTAAGTCAAGTCGTGAATTGCAAGAACTACAGCCAGAGTTACGACGATTACAGGGTGAGTATCCAGGAAGTGAAAATCGTGAAGCTCTTGCTAATGCACAGCAAGAACTCTACAAAGAGCATGGTGTTAATCCCTATGCCAGCTTCGTTCCTCTCCTGATTCAGTTTCCTATTTTGATGGCTCTTTACGGTGCACTTACACGTGTACCTGAGTTACGAGAAGGAACCTTCCTCTGGGTAGACCTTGGTCAGAAAGACCCCTACTTTATTCTTCCGATTTTGGCAGCTGCATTCACCTTCCTTTCAACTTGGTTGACGAATAAAGCAGCTAAAGAACGTAGTTCGATGTTACTTGTTATGAATATCTTGCTTCCAGTCTTTATTTTCTGGTTTGGAACGCAGATTTCTTCAGGGGTAGCACTTTATTGGGCAGTCTCAAATGCCTTCCAAGTTGTTCAGATTTTGGTTTTCAATAATCCATTTAAAATTATTGCTGAACGTAATCGTTTGGAAGCGGAAGAAAAAGAACGTAAAGCTAAGATTCGTCGTGCCAAGAAAAAGGCGCACAAACGTAAGTAAGGAGGCTTTTTATGGTTGTCTATTCTGGACGAACAGTTGAACAAGCTATTGAAAAAGGTTTGAAAGTTCTTAAGTTACCTCGTATGAAGGCCCACATCAAGGTGATTTCTCGTGAGAAAAAAGGCTTTCTAGGATTTGGAAAGAAACCTGCTCGAGTTAGCATTGAACCAATAAATGAACAATCAGCGTATGAAGCAGACCAAGATAATACCGTAAAAGATTTTGCCGATAGTGTCAATTATCAAAATAAGGCTATCACAAGCCCGACAGAAGAAACGAATACTTTCAGTAAAGTGACAAGGCTTGCCGATCTTGTGGATAGCAAGGAAATGGAAGAGGAAATTGAGGAGGAAGCAACTCCTGTAGAGATTTTTGATGAAAAGCCATCGGAGAAAAAACAGGAGCCATCTAAGGCAACAGTTATTCCTCTAGCTATTAAGCGCCAGTCATTAGAAGAAAGTGTATCGGATTCAGTGGTATCCTCTCTAGAATCTGAACAGGAATCGGTTACTCAAATTCAAGCTACAGAAACTTCAGAAGATGATTTCAGCTCTTTTGTAGCATCTGAGTTTAGTTCAGAAGAAACTTCTGAAAACAATTTAGAGGATGTTCAAGTGGCTGCGGACGACGTTTTATCTTATCTTGAAAAAATCATCTATGAAATGGATGTTGATGCTAGTTTAGAGGTCAGTCACAATCGTCGTAATATCATTATTCAGATTGAGACGGACCAACCTGGTCGTGTTATAGGTTATCACGGTAAAGTCCTTAAATCATTGCAACTTTTGGCACAAAATTATTTGCATGACCATCATTCTAAACGATTTAGTGTTGTTCTTAATGTTCGAGACTATTTGGAGCAACGTACGGAGACTTTGATTGATTTAGCTGAAAAAACAGCAGCTAAAGTAAAAGAAACAGGTCGAGAATATGTGATGGATCCGATGACGAATAGTGAACGAAAAATTATCCACAAGGCTATATCTCAAATTGAAGGTGTTGAAAGTCACTCAGAAGGTGACGATCCCAATCGATACGTGGTTGTAACAAAAGTATAATTAGAATAGTATGTATTACTGATAGAAGCTAGTCTGGTTTAAAGGCTAGCTTTTTTTTGACAAACCAAAGTATACAGTGTATACTTTGGTTAAAAAGTAGTCAGAGTCTACTTAATTGTAAATAGGAGTCGAAAATGAAACGTAATACTGCTGAATTGAAGGAGAAGCTAATTAAAACCGGAATTGAGGAAATAAGGATAAAGGGGATTGACCAATTATCTATGCGTACAATTGCCCAAAAATGTGGCGTTACTCATGGAGCTCCCTATAAGCACTTTGACAATAAAGATACCTATATGAAAGTTGTTTTGGAGCACTTATCGGAGATCTTTTTGAAAAATATGACTCAAGGGATTGCATCTTCTCTCAACGCAAGAAATCGACTGGTATTAATGGGTTGTAACTTTGTAAGATTTGCTCAACAAGAAACGAATATCTTTGAGGCCTTGTTTATCAAGTTTCCCTTTAACTATATGGAATTTTCTCAAGAAAGTATTTCTGTCAATTCCCACTTACAAGGATTTGAATATTTTAAAAATACAGCTCTGGAATTAAAAAACAAGGAGAAACTTTCAGGTAGTGATGCAGAAGTTTTGATGCATTTTTGGAGTTTTATCACTGGTTTGGCTATGCTAGCAAGAAGTCCCATTGCTGATAATTTTACAGAGACTACTGTTCAAGAAACTGTAAGAACTATGCTTGATATTTATATTAAAGGAGCTAAGCAATGAAGATCTTAATGATTTATGCACATCCAAACGACAAGAGCTACAATGCTTCTATACTAGAGACTGTTAAAGAAAATTTATCGCCTAAACATGAGTTAAGGATTTTAGATTTGTATAAAGGGCAGTTCGACCCTGTTTTACGTTTTGATGCTACACATAGGAGAAGAGACCTGGCGAATGATGTAGCTATGAAACACTATCGAGACTTGTTAGTTTGGGCAGATCAGTTAATCTTTATTTTTCCAACTTGGTGGAGTGGGATGCCAGCTATCTTAAAAGGATTTATTGAACGTGTATTTGTTGCTGGTTTTGCTTATGATAATACCCCACGTGGTTTGAAAGGTAGGCTTGCTGGCAAGACCTGGATTATCACTACACACAATACACCGAGGATTTTCCTTCCTTTTGCACAAGACTACTCCAAAGTTTTGAAATTTCAAATCCTAAAACCTTGTGGTTTTAAAGCAGTTAAAGTCACTCAGATTACACGTGTTGAGTATATGACGGACCATGAGCGAAAGGAACAACTCCAAAAAATCGCAAAATTGACTCAAAATCTTTAAATGAATGAAGTAATGGCATCATCGAGACTTTTAGCACCGGTAGAAATGACTAGGTCGCTCTTTTAAGTTCTAGTGTTTGTTTTTTACGATATGATGAAATTATTGTCTAAAGTATTTCTTGACAAGAACACGCTATTGCTATAAAATAGTATGGTATGTTTAGTATCTGATCAAAAATAGCCGGCTAAACGAATACGAAAATCTATCAGGAGGTATTCAACGTGAAACGTACTTATCAACCAAGTAAAATCCGTCGTCAACGTAAACACGGATTCCGTCACCGTATGTCAACTAAGAACGGACGTCGTGTTCTTGCAGCTCGTCGTCGTAAAGGACGTAAAGTTCTTTCAGCCTAAGACATTATTGAAAGCAACAGTGCTCGAGACTGTTGCTTTTTGTTTACCTAAAGCTTAGATATTTTAGATTTTAGAATAGCCGTTTTGAGAAATTGAAGCTGACAATTCCTATAAATTTTGGTAAACTAAAGCGGTTGTGGATAATGACCACTTACAAAATAATACTTAGGACTGTTTTTCCTAACGTAAGGAGTATAAATGACTGATTTTCCTATTAAATATCGTCTTATAAAGAAAGAAAAACACACAGGGGCACGTCTAGGGGAAATTATCACCCCTCACGGATCTTTTCCAACGCCGATGTTTATGCCTGTAGGTACTCAGGCTACAGTAAAAACGCAATCTCCTGAAGAATTAAAACAGATGGGGTCAGGAATTATTTTAGCAAATACCTATCATTTATGGCTCAGACCTGGTGATGAGCTGGTTGCTAAAGCTGGTGGACTCCATAAATTTATGAATTGGGACCAAGCTATTCTTACAGATAGTGGTGGTTTCCAAGTTTATTCACTAGCAGAAAAACGAAACATTTCAGAAGAAGGGGTGACATTTAAAAATCACCTTAATGGAAGTAAGATGTTCCTATCTCCTGAGAAAGCCATCTCTATTCAAAATAATCTGGGCTCAGATATTATGATGAGCTTTGATGAATGTCCTCAATTTTACCAACCATACGATTATGTTAAAAAATCAATTGAACGTACAAGTCGTTGGGCAGAGCGTGGACTAAAGGCGCATCGCCGTCCATATGATCAAGGGCTCTTTGGTATTGTACAAGGAGCTGGTTTCGAAGACCTTCGTAGACAATCTGCGCATGATTTGGTTTCCATGGATTTTCCAGGGTACTCTATTGGTGGTCTTGCAGTAGGAGAAACTCATGAAGAGATGAATGCAGTTCTAGACTTTACTGTACCTTTACTTCCTGAGAATAAACCACGTTATCTCATGGGAGTGGGTGCACCAGATAGTTTGATTGATGGTGTAATCCGTGGTGTTGATATGTATGATTGTGTTCTTCCTACAAGAATCGCTCGAAACGGAACTTGTATGACTAGTCAAGGACGTCTTGTAGTTAAAAATGCGGCATACGCAGAAGATTTTAGCCCTATAGATCCTGAGTGTGATTGTTACACATGTAAGAACTATACACGTGCTTATGTGAGACACCTACTGAAGGCAGATGAGACATTTGGAATTCGTTTGACAAGTTATCATAATCTCTACTTCTTGGTGAATTTGATGGCGAAAGTACGTCAAGCTATTATTGATGACAATTTACTTGAGTTTCGTCAAGATTTCATTGAAAAATATGGTTATAATGCAAATAATAGAAATTTTTAAATTTACTATCTAACAGTACAGCAATGTACTGTTTTCTTATTTAATTTAATAAAAATAAATAAGGAAGCTGCTAAGGAAGGTGTAAACTGAATGTTTTTTTAAATACCCTTTAAAATGATAAAAAGTTATTGACAAGGTAAGCAAGAGATGATAATATAAATAGGCTACATCGGAGGATGAAGCAGAGACACGAGGAAGTTTGGAAAAAACTTTTCAAAAAGTGTTGACAAGATATTCTAGATTTGCTAGAATATAGGAGTTGTCTTAAGAGAGACAAAGACCTTT
>NZ_JAQFJQ010000007.1:0-104607 GCF_030440175.1 Streptococcus sp. SV2 | reverse complement strand
AATTCCGATTAATTCTGTGGTATTCTTAATAAGTCTCATAAGTTCTTCCTAATGATGGTTTGGTTGCTTTTCATTATAGTTCTTATGGGACTTTTTGTCTGCATTCAAAAAGCTCTATAATCTCTATAGTGATTTTACCCACTACAGAAATTATAGAGCCGAATTGTAAGAAGAGCTCGGAGAATTCCGAGTTTTTTTTGTGATAGTTTGTGTCTATCTCTTTGATAGTTTCCACCTATTATCCAAGGAGATGATATTGTGATAAGCTTGTTTTATTACATTTTTGGAGGAATTTATGGAAAACCATAATTATGAAAATGAAGGTCAGTTCCAACGGAAGATGACTTCACGCCACCTCTTTATGCTATCGTTGGGTGGTGTCATTGGTACTGGTCTCTTCTTGAGCTCAGGCTATACGATTGCACAAGCGGGTCCCCTCGGTGCTATCCTATCTTATCTTGTGGGAGCTATCGTTGTTTACTTGGTCATGCTTTCATTGGGGGAGTTAGCAGTAGCTATGCCAGTGACGGGGTCCTTCCACACCTATGCTACTAAGTTTATTAGTCCGGGAACCGGCTTTACAGTAGCCTGGCTTTATTGGATTTGTTGGACGGTTGCCTTGGGAACAGAATTTTTGGGTGCTGCTATGTTGATGCAACGTTGGTTTCCATCAGTTCCGGCTTGGATTTTTGCAGCCTTCTTTGCCTTAGTGATTTTTGGTATTAATGCTTTGAGCGTGAGGTCTTTTGCGGAAGCGGAATCCTTCTTCTCGTCAATAAAAGTCATTGCTATCTTGGTCTTCATCATTCTCGGTCTTGGAGCAATGTTTGGTTTGGTGAGTTTTGATGGTCACCATGAGGCTATTATGTTTAAGCATTTGACGGCTAATGGTCTCTTTCCAAATGGTGGTCTTGCCATTGTGTCAGTCATGTTGGCGGTTAATTATGCCTTTTCGGGAACAGAGTTAATCGGTATTGCAGCTGGTGAGACAGATAATCCTAAAGAGGCTGTTCCACGTGCTATTAAAACGACCATTGGACGCTTGGTTATCTTCTTTGTTTTGACCATTGTGGTCTTGGCTTCGCTTCTTCCCATGAAAGAAGCAGGGGTATCCTCAGCCCCTTTCGTTGATGTTTTTGACAAGATGGGGATTCCATTTGCGGCAGACATCATGAACTTTGTTATCCTGACAGCTATTCTTTCTGCTGGGAATTCGGGACTCTACGCTTCAAGCCGTATGCTTTGGTCTTTGGCCAATGAGGGAATGCTCAATAAAAAGCTAGTGAAAATTAATAAGCATGGTGTTCCAATGACAGCTCTTTTGATTTCCATGGCCGGAGCAGTTTTATCACTCTTTTCAAGTATCTATGCTGCAGATACGGTTTATCTAGCTTTGGTATCAATCGCTGGTTTTGCAGTTGTAGTTGTTTGGCTTTCTATTCCTATGGCACAGCTTAATTTCCGTAAACAGTGGAAGCTAGAACATTCTGAAGACGAACTGGACTATAAAACACCGTTTAATCCTGTCCTTCCTTATATCACAATCGTTCTATTGGCTATTTCTGTGCTTGGGATTGCTTGGGATAGTTCACAACGTGCGGGGCTCTACTTTGGTATTCCCTTCATGATTTTCTGTTACCTTTATCACTACCTTCGCTTTAAAAAATGGTAAGGAGGTCTTTTATGGCTATATTTAAAGATTATTTGGAAAATAAATCCCCCCTCATTCTTCATGGTGCACTAGGAACAGAGATGGAGAGCTTGGGTTATGATATTTCAGGCAAGCTCTGGTCAGCCAAGTACCTTCTTGAAAAGCCAGAAGTTATTCAAGAAATTCACGAAACCTATATAGCTGCTGGGGCTGACTTGATTACCACATCATCTTATCAAGCGACCTTACCGGGCTTGATGGAGGCAGGGCTTACTGAAAGAGAAGCGGAGCAGGTTATTGCCCTAACGGTCCAGTTGGCAAAGGCTGCACGAGATAAGATATGGGCAACCTTGGATGAGACTGAGAAAGCCAAACGCCCCTATCCTTTGATTTCTGGAGATGTTGGTCCTTACGCAGCCTATTTGGCCAATGGTTCTGAGTATACTGGAGATTATGGTCAGGTTACCGTTGAAACACTTAAGGATTTTCATCGCCCTCGAATTCATGTTCTCCTAGATCAGGGTGTCGATTTGTTGGCTTTGGAAACCATTCCTAATCATCTGGAAGCACAAGCCTTGGTTGAGCTTTTGGCTGAAGAATTTCCTGAGGTAGAAGCTTATATCAGTTTTACCATTCAAGTTCCAGATGCCATCAGCGATGGGACTTCTCTAGATGAAATTGCCAAGCTTATTTCTCATTCTGATCAAATCTTGGCAGTGGGAATCAATTGCAGTTCGCCGATTCTTTATGAACAAGCTCTACCTGTTCTCAAGAAGGCAGACAAGGCCCTTATTACTTACCCTAATTCGGGTGAAGTTTATGATGGTGACAGTCAAACTTGGAAACCTAAAGACAAGGATGCCCTCACCCTGCTCGAACATAGTAAAGATTGGCATGCTCATTTTGGGGTTCAGATTTTAGGGGGGTGCTGTCGTACACGTCCAAATGACATCAAGGCCTTATATCAAGAATTTAGAACCTAGTCAAATTTCTAATTATTTGTTATAATATGTGATTGTAAGGCCAAACGGCCTACATACTATCTGTAAAAATAAATCCAGCGTTAAGCTGGTTTTTAAAATGAAGAGGAAAATATGACCTACGAACAAGAATTTCTAAAAGACTTTGAAGCATGGGTTGTTACCCAAGTTAAAGTAAACGAAAAGGCCTTAGCCGCTAGTAAGAAAATTTGGGAAGAAGATGGTGATGAACGTGCCCGTGACGCAAGTTTCCGTTATGAAGCTAAATTAGATGCCTACAATTTCCTAATTGGTAAGTTTACCAATTATCGTGCCGGTAAAGGTTTCCATGATATGCCAGAAGGCTTGTTCGGGGAACGTCACTATTAATAGAAAATGATAAAGAAATGAGCGACGACCTTCTATAGGAAGAAGTCGTCTTTCAAAATGGGAGAAAAAACACATGGCAAAAGTAAAAAATAAAAAGAAGGCTTTTAAACACCGTTTGAAAAAACAAGGAC
This sequence comes from Streptococcus sp. SV2, assembly GCF_030440175.1. Classification (NCBI taxonomy): domain Bacteria; kingdom Bacillati; phylum Bacillota; class Bacilli; order Lactobacillales; family Streptococcaceae; genus Streptococcus; species Streptococcus sp. SV2. The sequence goes on along the minus strand of NZ_JAQFJQ010000007.1, from coordinate 101,476 downwards.
TTTTCAATAATCTGAAAGCCCCTGTTCCACCAGTAGCCCCACAAGCGGTTGCTGAAACGCAGCCAGTTGCTAAAGAGGAAGTGGTCGCTAAAGACCTTAGTCTTGAAGCCTTTTCAGAACTTCCAGAAGTGGAAGGCCTTCGTTCAAACCTTGTAGAGACTCTTTACAATGAAGGTTTGACGTCAGCAGCAGCCTTTGCAGGTGTGACTGAAGAAGAAGTCCTAGCCCTTAAAGGTGTAGGACCTGCAACTGTTAAAAAATTGAAAGAAAATGGTGTCAGCTTTAAAGCCTAATCCTTAAAAAGATCCGAGGTGAAAACTTCGGATCTTTATTGTTTGCCTTATTAGCTATTTTGGTGATTGTCAGAACAGAAAACCACTAGCTTTTTGCTAGTGGTTGATAGATCTGAATTATTTATTTCTTTGGATTTTGTTTGGTTAAATTAAGTCCAAAAGGGACCAAGTTTTCTTGATGCTTGCGAATACGGGCCATATTCTCCGTGTGACGGAAAGTAATCACTAAAGCCATGATGATAAGAACAGCACTAAAGATTGGATCATACCCATCTAGTAAAAAATGGATAGCCGGGAAAGTAGCCAAGGTAATCAGCCCTACAACTGCAGCAGTGACACTTGAAAATGAAATCATGCTGGTTAGATAGAGCGTTAAAGCAAAGACCAAGAGCAGGAAGACGCAGTAGAGGGGGGCAAAACCAAGAAGCACCCCAGCACTTGTTGCAACTGCCTTTCCACCCTTAAAACTAGCGAAGATTGGGAAAACATGTCCAATGATGGCAAAGAAACCAATGATTAGAGGAGATACAGCTGTGACACCCAACCAAACCGGTAGGAGCACTGCCAAAGTCCCCTTAAGCATGTCCACTAAGAAAGTGATTGTGCCAGCCGTCTTACCAAGAACACGGAAGGTATTAGTTGTTCCAGTATTTCCAGATCCGTGCTCCCGAAGATTCGTATGAAAGAAAACTTTTCCAATCCAGAGACCAGTCTGAATGGAACCCAGCAGGTAGGCGATAAGAATTAATAATAAGATTTTCATGAGATAATTATAGCATACAGCTTAGTAATTGACAAAGTTGGTCAGATTTAAGATAAGCTAACAGCTTTCTTGATTTCCTTTGCAAATTCTTCTGAAAACTTATAAAATAATAAGGATGAAAATTTTGGAGGTCACTCTTGGCTAAAAAAGAAATAAATGTAAATAATTATAATGATGATGCCATTCAGGTACTAGAAGGGTTGGATGCGGTTCGCAAGCGCCCTGGAATGTACATTGGCTCAACAGATGGAACAGGACTTCACCACTTAGTTTGGGAGATTGTCGACAATGCGGTCGATGAAGCTCTTTCTGGTTTTGGTGATGTTATCGCTGTTACCCTAAATAAGGATGGTTCCGTTTCTGTTTCTGACTCTGGACGTGGGATGCCGACAGGTATGCATGCCATGGGTAAACCCACAGTTGAAGTTATTTTCACCGTTCTCCACGCGGGTGGTAAATTTGGACAGGGTGGTTATAAGACTTCTGGAGGTCTTCACGGTGTGGGTTCTTCAGTTGTTAATGCGCTGTCTAGTTGGCTTGAGGTAGAAATTACCCGTGACGGTAGTGTCTATCGCCAACGTTTTGAAAATGGTGGTCACCCTGTAACAGGGCTTGAAAAGATTGGTAAAGCGCCTAAGTCTAAGACAGGTACAAAAGTTACTTTCATGCCTGATGCGAGCATCTTTTCAACGACTGACTTCAAATTTAACACCATCTCAGAGCGTCTCAAAGAATCAGCCTTTCTTCTTAAAAATGTCACTATGACATTGACAGACTTGCGTGGCGAAGAGGAAGTTCGTGAAGAATTCCACTATGAAAATGGGGTTCAAGACTTTGTGTCATACCTGAATGAGGACAAGGAAACGTTGACACCAGTTATCTATATTGATGGAGATCAGCAAGAATTTCACTTGGAATTAGCCCTTCAGTATAATGACGGTTACTCTGACAATATCCTTTCCTTTGTCAATAATGTCCGTACTAAGGACGGAGGGACCCACGAAACGGGCTTCAAGTCTGCCATTACCAAGGCCTTTAACGATTATGCCCGTAAGACAGGCCTTCTCAAAGAAAAAGATAAGAACCTTGAAGGGTCAGATTACCGTGAGGGCTTGTCAGCAGTTATCTCGCTCTTGGTTCCTGAAGAACACCTTCAGTTTGAAGGACAAACCAAGGATAAATTGGGATCTCCTTTAGCTCGTCCTATTGTGGATAGCATCGTTTCAGAGCATTTGACCTACTTCCTTATGGAAAATGGAGATTTGGCTTCGAACTTGGTGCGTAAGGCTATCAAGGCCCGTGATGCCCGTGAAGCTGCCAGAAAAGCTCGTGATGCTAGTCGAAATGGCAAGAAAAATAAAAAAGACAAGGGACTCTTGTCAGGGAAATTGACGCCAGCCCAGTCTAAAAATGCTAAGAAAAATGAGCTTTATCTGGTCGAAGGGGATTCTGCCGGCGGTTCAGCCAAACAAGGCCGTGATCGTAAATTTCAGGCCATTCTTCCTCTTCGAGGGAAGGTCCTCAACACTGAGAAAGCCAAAATGGCAGACATTCTCAAAAACGAAGAAATCAATACCATGATTTATACTATCGGTGCAGGAGTTGGAGCTGATTTTAACCTTGATGATATCAACTACGACAAGATTATCATCATGACCGATGCCGATACCGATGGGGCTCACATCCAAACCTTGCTTCTTACTTTCTTCTATCGTTATATGCGTCCACTGGTGGAAGCAGGACACGTTTATATCGCTCTGCCTCCTCTTTACAAGATGTCCAAAGGTAAAGGCAAGAAGGAAGTTGTCGAATACGCTTGGACGGACGGCGAACTTGAAGAACTTCGTCAAAAATTTGGTCGTGGCGCTCTTCTTCAACGTTACAAGGGGCTTGGTGAAATGAATGCTGACCAACTGTGGGAAACAACCATGGATCCAGAGACAAGAACCCTTATCCGAGTGACGATTGACGACCTTGCGCGTGCTGAACGTCGTGTCTCAGTCCTTATGGGAGATAAACCAGCACCACGCCGTCAATGGATTGAAGATAACGTTAAATTTACGCTTGAGGAAAGCGGCGTATTTTAGGTTGCAAGCCAGAAGGGAAAATTATAAGATAGAGTTAGGGAGAGCGCTTACTATCAATAGATACCTGAGTTTATAAAGAAATAAGTTAATTATTTTCTACATAGTTTATTAACTATTTGCAGTGTCATTGACTAGAAATCAATGGAGGTAGAAAAATGAATTTTAATGTTATCGATTACCTACTTTACCATGCAGATGTAGCTTTTCCTGCTATTATTCTTATGGTTATTGTTTCTACCATATACTTAATTTTTTATGGCATACGACCTATAAAAACACGCTTTTTTATCCTTTTTCTCTTATCTATAGTTTCCCTCCTAATCTTCGTGGTGGATAATCCCCTCTATTCTTATTTTGGTAGTACATTCTCAGGTTTATTATTTGTTTTTTACTATATGATGGTCTTTTCAGTGTTTTATGTGCCATTCTCGCTAATAGCTTTTATAAAAAGTCTTCTACATTTAATACGCTTTCAAACCAAATATTCAATCTTATTAGTTATTAATAGTTTCTTTGCCACATTACTGGCTTTCCTCAACCTGCTCTTTTTACAAGGGTCTTTGGGATTTCTCCCTGCTTCATCTATGTACCTTATTTTTCTTCTCCTAGCGATAATTGGTATTGTTCAAAATATAATAGGAGGAAAGGAAAATGAAAAAAATAAAGACTATATTGCTAAGTCAGGAAAAGACAGTGTGAGGTAGACCTATGTTATCTAAGGTATTAAGTTTTTTACTTTACTATCCTCAAGTGGTGTTTCCTGCATGTGGAGGGGCAATAGCTTATTTAAGCGTTTATAAAAAGAGACCACTAAAAACACACTTTTTGATCTTGCCTATACTAGTTGTGATAACCTTCCTTCTATCTTTGATAGATAATCCCTTCTCACAGAGGACCTACACGGGGTTGTTATTGACTTTCTACTATATCTATGTTTTTTCTCCCCTAAGTGTTGCTTGTAGTATCACATCACTTTTAAAAAGTATCTATCATTATAGGTTATTTCGTATCCCGCTAGCTACTGTTCTCGTAATCAACGCCTCTATAATGACTTGTTTAACACTTTTAAACTTTATCTTATTCTTTGGGGAACTTTCTACTTCATTGACTCTATCTTGTGTACTTTTCATTTTAATTGCGATAAGTACAGTGGTTCAATTTGTGATTGGTGAAATAGAAACTAGGAAGGTGAAAACCATTCTTCTACAGTTACAAAGTCAAGGAACAACATTGTAATTAGAGGTGTTGCAGTGAAGTAGGGGGTCTACTATTTGTCTTTTATATTATTTCAAATCATTACTTAAACTAAAAAATAAAGAGAAATCTTATGTCTAATATTCAAAACATGTCCCTTGAGGACATCATGGGGGAGCGTTTTGGTCGCTACTCCAAATACATTATTCAGGAGCGTGCGCTTCCTGATATTCGTGACGGTCTGAAACCCGTTCAACGTCGTATTCTTTATTCCATGAATAAGGATGGCAATACGTATGACAAGGGCTATCGTAAATCTGCCAAGTCTGTGGGTAACATTATGGGTAATTTCCACCCCCATGGTGACAGTTCCATTTATGATGCCATGGTTCGTATGTCTCAGGATTGGAAGAATCGTGAAATCTTGGTTGAAATGCACGGTAACAACGGTTCTATGGACGGTGATCCACCAGCGGCCATGCGTTATACAGAGGCACGCTTGTCAGAGATTGCGGGCTACCTTCTTCAAGATATCGATAAAAACACAGTCCCATGGGCTTGGAATTTTGATGATACAGAGAAGGAACCAACCGTTTTACCCGCCGCCTTTCCAAACCTCTTGGTTAATGGGGCTACAGGGATTTCTGCTGGTTATGCCACAGACATTCCACCGCATAATCTGGCAGAGGTCATTGATGCTGTTGTCTACATGATTGATCACCCATCTGCTAAACTGGATAAATTGATGGAATTCTTGCCTGGCCCAGATTTTCCAACAGGGGCTATCATCCAGGGCAAAGACGAGATTCGCAAGGCCTACGAAACCGGTAAGGGCCGTGTAGTTGTGCGTTCACGTACTGAAATCGAACAACTCAAAGGTGGCAAGGAACAAATCATCGTTACTGAGATTCCTTACGATGTCAATAAGGCTGTCTTGGTTAAAAAAATTGATGATGTTAGGGTCAATAACAAGGTTCCAGGCATTGCGGAAGTTCGTGATGAGTCTGACCGTACTGGTCTGCGTATTGCTATTGAACTTAAGAAGGATGCTGACAGCCAAACCATTCTTAACTACCTGTTGAAATATACGGATCTTCAGGTCAACTATAATTTCAACATGGTGGCCATTGACAATTTCACCCCACGTCAAGTGGGCTTGCAAAAGATTTTGTCTAGCTACATTGCCCACCGTCGCGATATTATCGTTGCTCGTTCAAAATTTGACAAGGATAAGGCTGAAAAACGTCTTCATATTGTGGAAGGACTCATCCGTGTCATCTCTATTTTGGATGAGGTTATTGCTCTTATCCGAGCTTCTGAAAATAAAGCTGATGCCAAGGAAAATCTTAAGGTCAGCTATGATTTTTCAGAAGAACAAGCTGAAGCTATCGTGACCTTGCAACTCTATCGTTTGACCAATACAGATATTGTCACTCTCCAAAATGAGGAAGCCGATTTACGTGAACAAATTGCGACCTTGGCTGCCATCATTGGAGACGAGCGCACCATGTTTAATGTCATGAAGCGTGAGCTCCGTGACATTAAGAAGAAATTTGGAAATGACCGTCGTTCAGAGTTGCAAGCAGAAACCAAGACCATTGAAATTGATACCGCAAGTTTGATTGTTGAGGAAGAAACCTATGTCAGCATCACTCGTGGTGGTTACGTCAAACGTACAAGCCCACGTTCTTTCAATGCTTCAACGATTGAAGAAGTTGGAAAACGTGATGATGATGACTTGATTCTGGTTCAGCAGGCTAAGACGACACAGCATCTCTTGATGTTCACTAACCAGGCCAATGTGATTTATCGTCCAATTCATGAGTTGCCGGATATTCGTTGGAAGGATTTGGGAGAGCATTTATCACAAACCATCACTAATTTATCTAAGGATGAAGAAGTGCTTTATGCTGAAATTCTGGATGATTTTGAAGCTGGTACTTATCTAGCAGCCACTAAACTTGGTCAGATTAAACGTTTCGAACGCAAGGAATTTACCCCATGGCGTACCTACAAGTCTAAGTCGGTTAAATACGCTAAACTTAAGGATGCTAGTGATTGTGTTGTCACAGTCACCCCAATTCAGATGGATGATGTCATGATTATCACGCAAAAAGGCTATGCCCTCCGCTTCAATGCTGACGAGGTACCAGTTGTTGGTGCCAAGGCAGCAGGTGTTAAGGCAATCAACCTTAAGGATGATGATACCGTTCAGGCCGTTTTTGTGGCAAATACCCAAAGTTTCTATCTTCTTACACAAAGAGCTAGTCTCAAACGGGTAGCTACAGCAGATATTCCACAGGCTAAGCGAGCTGGTCGAGGTCTCCAAGTTCTTCGTGAGCTTAAGACTAAACCGCACCGTGTCTTTACGGCTGGTCCAGTCTTTACAGAAAATTCTGGTGGTGAGATAGATCTTCTAGCAACACCAGCGGAAGAGGCCCCTCAGACCTTGCTTGTCACAGCTACGACTGGTGAAACAGCAGAAGTTGATTTGTCCCTTCTTAATCTTTCAGAGCGTACTAGCAATGGAAGTTTCATTGAAGGACTAGCAGACAAGGAAGTCTTCGCTGCCAAGATTATTGAAAAATAAAGATAAGAAAGCTTTGTTCTCTTATTTGAGAACAGAGTTTTTTTTTATCGTTCAATCCTCCCCAAAAACCTCTCAAAAAGAATTGTCAGAATTTTGCAACATAAACTTGAAATTTTCAATGAAAAGGACTATACTATAAAGCACATAGTAACAGAAAAGAGGACATACACATGACAGTTGATTTAGACTGGGAAAATTTAGGATTTAATTACCATAAACTTCCATTCCGTTATATTTCACATTACAAAGACGGAAAATGGGATGAAGGTCATTTGACTGAGGATGCGACTTTGCACATCTCAGAAGCATCCCCAGCTCTTCACTATGGTCAAGAAGCTTTCGAAGGACTCAAGGCTTACCGTACCAAAGATGGTTCAGTTCAATTGTTTCGTCCAGATGAAAATGCCAAACGTTTGCAACGTACAGCCGATCGTCTTTTGATGCCACAGGTTCCCGTTGACAAATTCGTAGATGCTTGTAAACAAGTAGTCCGTGCCAATGAAGAATATGTTCCACCATATGGAACAGGCGCAACACTCTATCTTCGCCCACTTTTGATTGGGGTAGGAGATATTATTGGTGTTCACCCTGCTGATGAATACGTCTTTACTATTTTTGCCATGCCAGTAGGGAACTATTTCAAAGGTGGTTTGGCTCCAACAAACTTCCTTATTCAAGACGAATACGACCGTGCTGCTCCACATGGTACGGGTGCTGCTAAAGTTGGTGGTAACTATGCAGCAAGTATGTTGCCAGGTAAGATTGCACATGACCGTAAATTCTCAGATGTTATCTATCTTGATCCTGCAACTCACACTAAAATTGAAGAGGTTGGTTCTGCAAACTTCTTCGGTATTACAGCTGATAACGAGTTCATCACTCCACTTAGCCCATCCATCTTGCCATCAATTACGAAATTCTCTTTGCTTTATTTGGCCGAAAAACGTTTTGGCATGAAAGCTATTCAAGGTGATGTTAAGATTGCTGAGTTGGACAAATTTGTTGAAGCTGGTGCCTGTGGTACAGCTGCTGTTATCTCACCAATTGGTGGTGTACAACACGGTGACGACTTCCATGTCTTCTATTCAGAAACAGAAGTAGGACCTGTTACACATAAACTTTATGATGAGTTGACTGGTATTCAATTTGGTGATGTTGAAGCGCCAGAAGGATGGATTTTCAAAGTTGACTAAATCATAAGAAATTAACGCTTATTTTAAGGCTTGCTCTTGCAAGCTTTTTTCTTTTTCGGTAAAATTAAAGAGATACATTAAGAAAGGATGACTTGAGCCAAGTCTCAAGTGTAAATCTATGAGCAAAAAAGACAAAAAAATTGAAATTCAAGTTAAAGATGCCAAAGTAACTGTTAACAAGGCAATCATTGAAGGGTTTGAGCTTGTTGTTGGTAAAAAAGTTATCGGCCAAATTGTAGAAATTGATGGTAAATTTGCCGTTGTTGATAAAGAAAACGTCGCAGGCTTCCACAAGAAAATGGATCAAGCAGTAGCTGCCATTATTGAAGCCTATAATCTTAATCATTAAAATCCAAAGTAAAGGCTTGCTTTGGTCAAGAAACTGTGATATACTATTTCTTGTTCTTAAAAGGAGAGATAGCGAAGAGGCTAAACGCGGCGGACTGTAAATCCGCTCCTTCGGGTTCGGGGGTTCGAATCCCTCTCTCTCCATATCTAAGAGACTGAGTCGAATAGTCGATGTCAAGTACTTAGATGTTTTTTTATGGCATTTTGCTATTGGGGTATAGCCAAGCGGTAAGGCAAGGGACTTTGACTCCCTCATGCGTTGGTTCGAATCCAGCTACCCCAGTCAAAGGTATCGGGTGCTTCGGCACCGCCTATGTCAACAATTGTCTTTGCGGGTACCTTGAAAAATATATTGTTATCAAGAGTCAGAATTGGCTGTCTCTTGTTGGAGGATCTTTTTAGAATGAACGAATTTGAAGAATTGCTAAACAGTGTTAGCGAAGTTAACACAGGTGACGTTGTAACAGCTGAAGTTATCTCAGTAGATAATGATCAAGCAAATGTTGTTATCGAAGGAACTGGTATCGAAGGTGTTTTGACACGTCGTGAATTGACAAACGACCGTGACGCAAACGTTGCAGACCTTGTTAAAGTTGGTGAAACACTTGAAGTGCTTGTTCTTCGTCAAGTTGTTGGTAAAGATACTGATACTGTAACTTACCTTGTATCTAAAAAACGCTTGGAAGCTCGCAAAGCTTGGGATAAACTTGTTGGTCGTGAAGAAGAAGTTGTTACTGTTAAAGGAACACGCGCTGTTAAAGGTGGACTTTCAGTTGAATTTGAAGGTCTTCGTGGATTTATTCCAGCTTCAATGATTGATACTCGTTTTGTTCGTAACACTGAACAATTTGTAGGTCAAGAATTTGACGCTAAAATCAAAGAAGTTGATCCAGCTGAAAACCGTTTCATCCTTTCACGTCGTGAAGTTGTTGAAGCCGAAGCTGCAGAAGCTCGTAAAGAAGTCTTCTCTAAACTTGAAGTTGGTTCAATCGTAACTGGTAAAGTTGCTCGTTTGACAAGCTTCGGTGCTTTCATCGACCTTGGTGGTGTTGATGGACTTGTTCACGTGACTGAATTGTCTCACGAACGTAACGTTTCACCTAAATCAGTTGTTTCTGTTGGTGACGAAGTTGATGTTAAAGTTCTTGCTATCGACGAAGAAGCAGGTCGTGTATCACTTTCACTTAAAGCAACAACACCTGGACCATGGGATGGCGTTGAACAAAAACTTGCTGCTGGAGATGTTATCGAAGGTAAAGTTAAACGCTTGACTGACTTCGGTGCTTTCGTTGAAGTATTGCCAGGTATCGATGGACTTGTTCACATCTCACAAATCTCACACAAACGTGTTGAAAATCCAAAAGATGTTCTTTCAGTAGGTCAAGATGTTACTGTTAAAGTTCTTGAAGTAAACGCTGATGCAGAACGTGTATCACTTTCTATCAAAGCTCTTGAAGAACGCCCAGCTAATGCTGAAGGTGAAAACAACGAAAAACGTCAATCACGTCCACGTCGTCCTAAACGTCAAGAAAAACGTGACTACGAACTTCCAGAAACTCAATCTGGATTCTCAATGGCGGATCTTTTCGGAGATATCGAATTGTAATATAGAAAAGAGGCATGGAAACATGTCTTTTTTTATATTTTAGAGTATGCTATAATAGTATACTGTTAGCACCCTTAGTGTAATGGATATCACGTAAGATTCCGGTTCTTGAGATAGGGGTTCGATTCCCTTAGGGTGCAAAAAGACAAGAGCGTTGAGAGATTTATTCTTTCAACGTTTTTTAATCTGAGTCATATTTAGGTGCCATAAGATTTGTAGACTTTGAGCTTATGGTGTTTACAGTAGGTAATATTTTGCTATTTATTAAAAATTTTGCTATAATACTCAATATCTCATATTGGGGTCGTTACGGATTCGACAGGCATTATGAGGCATATTCTGCGACTCGTGTGGCGACGTAAACGCTCAGTTAAATATAACTGCAAAAAATACAAATTCTTACGCTGTAGCAGCCTAAACACCTGCTCGCGTGACTTCTAGCAGATTGCTTATGTTTGCTTAGAGGTTTTATTGATTTATAAGCTACGTTTGACCATTGCCTAGCTGGTCGAAAAGAGATTTATAGGCTCGCATATAGAAGGCTTGAGTTATGTGTCGCCTATCTGTTAAATGAAAGACATAACCTATGGTTGTAGACGAATATGTTGGCAGGTGTTTGGACGTGGGTTCGACTCCCACCGGCTCCATAAATACTTGAGGCGTCAGCCTTTTATTTGTGTATAGGAATTTATTATGAAAAAACTTTTGTCTTTGGCCGTTTTAGGTCTTTCACTTTTTACCTTAGCTGCTTGTGGACATTCTTCGTCTAAGACTGAGACAAAGGGGTCTGTGGATAATGAAGCTTCAAAGATTCTAACAGTTAAACATGGCAATGTTCGTCAGAACTTTGATAAAATTTCCATGGCAAATGCCTCTCAGGAATTTTCAGGGGGATCAAATCTTGATACTTTGAAAGGTTTGTTTGGGGAACCGTCATCGACTAGCCAAGAGCAGGCAGGAGATGCTAAACTGGATGTCTACAATTGGCAGTTTGATAATGTCGTTGTTACGGCTAAACTTTTCAATAATAGTACTGTTGTTAAGTCACTCTCAAACTTTTCTTTTGTCCGTGATCCTAAAATCACCTTGAAAATGTATGAAAACCTTAAAAATGGAACGAGCTATGATGATGCCGTTAAAACACTTGGTACACCAGATGTTTATTCTATTGCAGTATCTTCTGATGCTACAATGACACAGGCTCTTTGGTCATCAAATCTTGTCGCTAAAAAGGGTGAAACAGGTAGTCTTACTCTTAACTTCAAGAATGGTGCCTTGGAAAACAAATCTCAAGCAAATTTGATTAACAAGTAATAATAGGAAATGATGCCTTTCTAAATCAATGAAGGCATTTTTTTGTTATAATAAAAAGAGTGATTAAAACGATGGAGATGCAATGACCCGAAAAAGGATTTTTTTGTCGGAATTACTGTATTAATTCTGCTATTTTTATTACTTCTCTTACATAACATTTTCCCTTTAATCAGGTTTTGGGCCAATGCTAATCATGACCAAGACTTCTTAAGAGAAGCTTTTAAGCAGGCAAATGTCCAGAATGCTCTTATCCTTATGGATCTTATGATTTTATCATCAGCTATTCTTGGAGTTTTAAGTTCGTTTTTTTGTATTTTCGTTGGTCTGCTTTACGGTCCCTTCTTGGGCATTCCTATGAATATCCTTGGGAATACTTTTGGAAATTTAACTAGTTTTGAAATCCTAAGAAGATTTGAAAAGCCCGGAGGTCTAAACGTATGGAGAAACTCCTAACTTATATTGAAAATTTTAAGCATCGCTTTATTGGTATTTCGCTAGCATTCTCTATTCCATTTATTCCATCAGCTTTGGTCAATTATGCTTGTGTTCAGATGAAATTACCCACAAGGACAAGGATTTTAGCGACACTAATTGGAGTGACGCCACTCTCCGTTGTTTATGCCGTCAGTGGGGATTTGTTGCTAAATAGTCGCCCAATTCGAATACCATTAGTGGCAATACTTGCCCTTTTGTTGTTTATCTCACTCGTAATTTACGTTATCCATTTTAGGAAGGAAAAAAATGAGCTTCATTCAAGTAACTAAGGAAGAATTTAACACACATGCTCAACAGGTTTCAGAGCGTTCTTTTATGCAAACAGAGGAAATGGCTAAGCTTCTTGAAAAACGTGGATTTAGCATTAGCTATGTCGCTTGGAAAGAAGGCAATCAGCTAGAAATCTCAGCAATTGTCTATAGTATGCCTATGACTGGTGGGCTTCGTATGGAAGTGAATTGTGGACCTATTCACTCCAATACGACTCATCTGAGCGACTTTTACCAAGGATTGAAGGACTACGCTAAAGCAAATGGTGCGCTTGAGCTGTTAATCAAACCTTATGATACTTATCAAACCTTTGATAGTAATGGGGAGCCAACTGGTGATGAGCAAAAGCAGCTGATTAGCCAATTGACTAACTTAGGTTATAGCTTTGATGGTCTGCAAACAGGTTATCCTGGTGGTGAGCCTGACTGGCATTATGTGAAGGATTTATCAGGGATTACAGAAAAAGCTTTGATTAAGTCTTTCAGCAAAAAAGGAAAACCATTAGTTAAAAAAGCTAAAACCTTTGGTATCAAGCTGAAAAAACTGAAGCGTGACGAGTTATCCATTTTTAAAGAAATCACTTCAGCGACTTCTGATCGTCGAGAATATAGTGATAAATCGCTGGATTACTACCAAGATTTTTATGATGCCTTTGGTGATAATGCTGATTTTATGGTTGCTACTTTGAATTTCCAAGATTACCTTGAACATTTAGAGAAGGATCAGGCTAAATTGGGAGCTAGAATTGTCAAATTGCAAGCTGATTTGGAAACTAATCCTAAGTCTGAGAAAAAACAAAACCAATTGCGAGAGCTATCAAGTCAGTTTGAAACTTTTGATGTTCGCAAGGGGGAAGCGACAGCCTTTATTGACAAGTACGGCCAGGAAGACATTGTTCTAGCCGGAAGTCTCTTCGTTTACACCCCTCAAGAAGCAGTCTATCTTTTTAGTGGCTCTTATCCTGAATTTAATAAGTTTTATGCTCCAGCACTCTTGCAAGAGTATGTGATGACACAGGCTATTAAACGTGGTATCAGTTTCTATAACTTCCTTGGTATCATGGGCATTTTTGATGGTTCAGATGGGGTTTTGCGTTTTAAACAAAACTTTAATGGTTATATCGTTCGTAAAATGGGAACTTTCCGTTATTATCCACAACCGTTTAAATATAAGGCCATTCAAGGAATTAAGAAACTGCTTGGACGTTCTTAAGATGTAGAGGGCTTCTATTGGAGTCCTCTTTCATTATAATTCTGTTTTTGGAATTACGACATATATAAGAGAGTTTAGAGGAAGAAGGAGGTAGGTTGATGAAACTTGCATTATTAGGGACAGGAATGATTGTTACAGAGGTTTTGCCTGTTTTGGCAACTATTGAGGGAATTGAGCTGGAGGCTATAATGTCGACACCACGATCACTTGATAAGGCTCAAGCTTTAGCTAAGCAATATGGTCTAACTCAGGCGACAAGTGACTATGAAGCAATCTTGTCCAATCCAGATGTTGATACCATTTATGTTGGAACACCTAATCATACCCACTATGACTATGCCAAACAAGCACTTCTAGCTGGCAAGCATGTCATCTGTGAGAAACCTTTTACCATGCATTTGGAAGAGTTTGAAGAGCTGACTAAGCTTGCCCAAGAAAAAAAGCTTCTCTTGATAGAAGCTATAACCAATCAATATCTAGCTAATTTCACAGCGATTAAGAATTCTCTAGCAGAAATCGGTGATATCAAGATTGTGAATATCAATTATTCTCAATATTCATCACGCTACGATGCCTTTAAACGTGGTGAGATTGCTCCTGCCTTTAACCCTGAAATGGGTGGGGGAGCGCTTAGAGATCTGAATATCTACAATATCCATCTTTTGGTCGGACTTTTTGGAAAGCCTATTCGTGTGGAATACCTACCTAATGTGGAGAGAGGAGTGGATACGTCAGGAATTCTAGTTTTGGACTATGGTAACTTTAAGGCTGTTGCCATTGGAGCTAAAGACTGTAGTGCTGACATTCGTTCAACCATTCAAGGAGATAAGGGAGCTATCACCATTTTGGGTGCAACCAACACTCTCCCTGAGATTGGCGTCACCCTCAATGGTCAGAAAGAGAGAGTCGTCAATCTCAATAGTCTACAACATCGTATGCATGATGAATTTGTGGCTTTTGAAAAGATGGTGGCGACCAAGGATTTTGACAGTGTTGCCAAGCAGTTGGAGCATAGTCGTCAGGTTATGCAAGTCTTGGATCAGGCCTCTAAAGTTTTGTAAGATACTAAAAAACAAGCAGTGGCATTAGCCATTGCTTGTTTTGGATTTATACAGTTGTTGGGAATGAAATCTCAATCAATTTTTCGGTGTGTACTGTTTGGAGTTTGTCCATCAAAACGATGTCTTTGTCAATTTTGCGTTTGAGGAAGAATTCACGGATGATTTCTAATTCGTTATCCTTAACAGCACGGTGTTTATTTGAAATCAATAGTTCGTAATGTTTAGGTGCTTGTGTAAAGACAACATCTGTATTTCCAGCAGAATAGGTTTCTACGAGGAAGGCATCTGTATTATCAAGTTGGTTTTGTACAAGTTCTTGGTGTGTTTGCGTCGTGTTAATAAGTTTCATAGTTACCTCCTAGGATTTGGCAGTTCTTGTATGGCTAGCTTTCCATTGTTCGATTCCCCACTTATGGCTGCCGCGTTTAAGCTTGGAAATCGCTTCATCAATTGGGAACCATGCCAGCTTGTTGAAATCTTCTAGAGGGTTACCAATTTCTGAAAAATCTACAACTTCATAAATGTAGGCTGGATTGTAAAAGTAAGTGTCACGGTGGCTTGAATAGAAGTATTCGTCAGCCTGTCCATAGTACTGTCCTAAAGTGGCTGTATACCCAAGTTCTTCAATTAACTCGCGTTTTAAGGCACTAAAGTGATCCTCGCCTGCTTCGATTTCTCCACCTGGGAGAAACCAAGCCCCGTTAGGAGCTTGAACTAAAATAATCTTCGTCTTGTCTTGGTTAGGAATCACAGCATAAACACCGTAACGTGTCTGATAATGAGCTCCCTCAACCTTATCACCAAATGTTGGATTCATAAGTTGCTCCTTAGGTTTATTTGCCTATATTATACTAAAAAAATCCTCATTTTCCTATTGATTTAGGCAGAATTACAGAGAATTTTGAAAATGGAAAATTGAAAAGTGTGAAAAAAGGAGTAAGATAGAAGAAATTTTAAATGACGTTTCTTCTGTCTTACTCCCCTTAGGGTCAAACAAGCCTAGAAGCCTGTTTGAGATAGTAGATATGGAAAATGTTACCCCATACCTTGAGTTTTTCTGATTTGAAAATTATAGCACCTTGTCCTACTTCTAGACGATTTAGTCAGATTCTTTGGTCGTTTCAGTTTCTTGTGCAGTTTTTTCAACTTTTTTAGCAGATTTAATAGTGATATGACCCTTGGATGTCATGACTGCCTTGAGATCTTTTTCATTTGGATTTTCAAGGTAGAAGTCGGTAATGGCATCCTCAATATAATCTTGGATGGTACGGCGAAGTGGTCGAGCACCCATCTTAGGGTCGTAACCAAGGTCAACCAATTTTTCTTTGACTTTTTCAGTCACACTAAAGTGGATACCGTTATTGGCCAAGCGCTGGTTGACGCTATCAAGCATGAGGTCCACAATAGTTAGGAGGTTTTCCTTACTGAGGGCAGAAAATTCAACAATACCGTCAAAACGGTTCATAAATTCAGGACTAAAGAAGTCTCCGAGTTGGTTCAACACAGAGTTAGTGCGATTCTCACGAGCAGCTCCAAAACCAACACTAGCTTCAACTTTACCAGTACCGGCATTTGATGTCATGATAATAATGGTATCTTTGAAGCTTACAGTGCGACCTTGTCCATCAGTCAAACGACCATCATCAAGAACTTGAAGGAACATGTGAAGCACGTCTGGGTGAGCTTTTTCAACCTCATCAAGAAGAATCAGTGAATAAGGATTACGGCGGACTTTTTCAGTTAACTGACCAGCTTCGTCATAACCTACATATCCTGGAGGGGCACCGACCAACTTAGCAACAGCGTGTTTCTCCATGTATTCGGACATGTCGAATCGAATCATACTATCTGCTGATCCAAAGAGTTCAATGGCCAATTGTTTAGAGAGCTCAGTTTTACCTACCCCAGTAGGACCTACGAAGAGGAAACTACCAATTGGGCGATTTGGTGCGCCAAGACCAACACGATTACGACGGATAGCTTTGGCAATCTTATCAACTGCGGCATCTTGTCCAATAACATGTGACTTAAGGTCATCAGCAAGGCTAAGAAGTTGTGATTGTTCTTTTTCTTTAAGGTCACCGACAGGAATGTTTGTTTTTTGTTCTACAATGGCTTCGATATGTTTTTCAGTGATGACAGGCATATCTTGGTCACTGATGGTTTGTTTTTGCATTTCCTTGTATTTGGCAATTTGATCACGGAAATAAGCAGCCTTTTCAAAGTCTTCGTCACGAGTGGCTTGAGCTTTGAGATTTTCCGCTTCAATCAAACGTTTATCAATATCTTTAGGATCAACAAAGTTAAGTGTCAAGTTCATCTTAGAACCAGCTTCATCAAGAAGGTCAATGGCCTTGTCTGGCAAGAAGCGGTCTTGAATGTATCGATTGGACAATTCTGCAGCTGCCCTGATAGCTTCGTCCGTATATTTGACATGGTGGTAGTCTTGGTATTTAGGTTGAATACCATGCAAAATTGTAATGGTTTCTTCAACGGTTGGTTCATCAACCTTAACCGGTTGCATACGGCGTTCGAGGGCAGCATCCTTTTCGATAATGCGATATTCGTTAAGGGTTGTTGCTCCGACAAGTTGAAGCTCGCCACGAGCAAGAGCAGGTTTTAGGATATTTCCAGCGTCCATATTGCCATCACCAGCATTACCAGCTCCTACAATTTCATGGATTTCATCGATAAAGAGGATAACATCCTGACGTTGACGAATTTCTTCCATAAGTTTTTGCATGCGTTCTTCGAATTGACCACGGATACCAGTACCTTGGACTAGGCTGACGACATCAAGACGGATAACTTGTTTGCCTTGGAGTTTTTGAGGTACACTACCATCAACGATTTTTTGAGCAAGACCTTCAACAACGGCTGTTTTACCAACACCAGGTTCACCAATAAGAACAGGGTTGTTCTTGGTACGTCGGTTAAGAATTTCTATAACACGAATGATTTCTTCATCACGACCAATGACAGGGTCAATATCTCCACGACGGGCAATGTCTGTGATATTAATTCCAAATTCCTCAAGTAAACCTTGTGGTTGTTGAGGCGCCTGTTGGCGAGGTCCTCCTGGACGTCCTGGCCCCTGTGTATTGCCACCGTTTCCTCGGTTTCCACCTTCCTGTGTTGGTGGTGTATTTGGAAGGTCTCCGTTTGAAGAACGGAAGTTGTTTAGGTCGCTGAAGAAATCATCAAAGAAGCTGGAACCCCCTGTTTGATTGAATTGATTGAGGGGGTTCTCTGGGTCAGATTTCATGATTTTATAACAATTTTGACAGAGGTCAACTTGTTGCTGATTACCATTTACGTTGGTATACAAATGGATACTAGCTTCATTTAGGTTACAGTTTTGGCAGAGCATATCAGTACCTCTTTCTATCTGGATTTGAAAGGACTCTTTTTTGAAGATAGCTTGGTCAAAAAAGGTCAAATCTATGTCTCCATTATAGCATGCAGTAGTAATATTGCAAGCAAAAAGCATTAGGGTTTGGCACTCTGTATAATCAAGTGCTAATTTTGAATTAAAATACAAAAATACTTGCATATTATACAAAAATAGACTATAATACCTTTTATATTATTCAGAATGAAAGTGAGAGCCCTATGACATTAGCAACATCCTTTTTGAAAGAAATTGACTTCACTAAACAGGAACTGGAAGAATTAATTGCGCTATCTCTTAAATTTAAAGAGTTGAAGAAAAATAGAATTCCTCATAAGTATCTAGAAGGGTTAAATATTGCCCTACTTTTCGAAAAGACATCAACAAGAACACGTTCAGCCTTTACTGTAGCTGGTCAGGATCTAGGGATGAATGTGACCTACCTTGGTGCAGGTGATATTCAGCTTGGTAAGAAGGAATCTGTAATTGATACAGCTAAGGTGCTTGGATCAATGTTTGACGGGATTGAGTACCGTGGTTTTAAACAAGAGGATGTTGAAGACTTGGCTAAATACTCTGGTGTTCCGGTCTGGAATGGTTTGACAGATACTTGGCATCCGACTCAGATGATTGCGGATTTCATGACCTTGAAGGAGCACTTTGGTAGTCTAGAGGGCTTGACCATTGCTTATATTGGAGATGGTCGTAATAATATGGCAAATTCACTTTTGGTGACATCGGCTATCTTGGGCGTTAATGTTAAGATTATCGCTCCAGAGGGTTTGCAGCCTGAGGATGATATTGTTGCCCTAGCTCATAAACATAATAATGGTGCTGATTTAACCATTACAGATGATATTTCAGAAGTTAAGGGAGTGGATATGCTCTACACTGATGTCTGGGTTTCTATGGGAGAAGAAGTGGACTTTAAATCTCGTATTGATTTGCTTCTACCTTATCAGATAAATGCAGACTTACTTGCCAAAACGGAAAATCCAGATGTCATCGTTATGCATTGCCTTCCAGCCTTCCATGACCTTAATACTCAAATTGGACAGGAAATGTATGACAAATATGGTTTGGCAGAGTTAGAAATTACAGATGAGGTCTTCCAAAAATACAGTGACATCATCTTCCAAGAAGCTGAGAACCGTATGCATTCTATCAAGGCTATCATGTACAATTCCTTGAAAAATATTTAAAATTCCCCCATTTTTTCCGTAAGTGTGATAAAATAAGTAAGAAATACACAATTAATAGGAGAAATAACATGGAATCACATTTGGTGAGAATCATTAACCGTCTTGAAATGATGGCGGCTGATGGTGGTAATTTAAAACGTAATTTTGAACGTGAAGGAGTGGTTGTTGCCGAAGTATCTTTCAGCAATGATCCAGAAAATGGTCCAGTTTTCACATTGCGTGACGTTGAAGCTCGTGAATCTTATTCATTTGATAGCATTGACTTGATTGCAATGGAAATCTACGACTTGCTTTACTAATCAATAACTTGAAACCGACTCTTTTTAGACTAGGGGTTTCAAAATCGTTAATGGGAGTGGGAAAGAGCATGTAAAATTGTTCTTACTCACTCTTTTTTGATTTTTATGTCTTTAAGCTACTTTTTATACTGAAATATCGCATTTATAAGAAAATACTTTATTATTATGCATCCTTCTGATATAATAATGAGGAATATTAATAAGGAGTATCTTGATGAACTTTTCATTTTTGCCACAGTTCTGGTCTTACTTTAACTATGGTGTCTTAGTAACAATTATGATTTCAGTCTGCGTGGTCTTCTTTGGGACCATTCTTGGGGTTTTGGTATCCCTGATTAAGCGTTCTGGAATCAAGCCATTAGAGTGGCTCGTAAGCCTTTATGTTTGGGTTTTCCGTGGAACGCCTATGGTTGTGCAAATCATGATTGCTTTCAACCTCATTCATATGAACCTTCCAACGGTTCAGTTCGGAATTTTGAACCTTGATTTGTCACGTATCGTTCCTGGTATTATCGTCCTTTCTTTAAATAGTGGTGCCTATATCTCTGAAAGTGTGCGTGCAGGGATTGAGTCTATTCCGAAAGGACAGGTCGAAGCAGCCTATTCACTTGGTATTCGTCCATGGAATACCATGCGTTATGTGGTCTTGCCTCAGGCTATTAAAAATATTTTGCCGGCCTTGGGTAACGAGTTCGTAACGATTATCAAAGATAGCTCGCTCTTGCAAACCATCGGCGTTATGGAATTGTGGAATGGTGCACAGACTGTTGCGACAACAACTTACTTGACCTTGACACCGCTTCTGTTCGCAGCCTTCTACTATTTGATTGTGACAACGGCTATGACAGCGCTTTTGAAACAAATGGAAAAACGACTTGGGGAGGGAAGTAAATAATGGCAAAAACAATTATTGAGATTAAAAATCTTCACAAGTATTTTGGTAAAAACGAAGTTCTCAAGGGGATTGATCTAGATATTAAAAAAGGTGAGGTAGTGGTTATCATTGGTCCTTCAGGATCTGGTAAATCAACCTTCCTACGCTCAATGAACTTGCTTGAAACGCCTACAAAAGGTGTAATTTCCTTTGAAGGTGTGGATATTACAGACAAGAATAACGATATTTTCAAAATGCGTGAAAAAATGGGAATGGTTTTCCAACAGTTTAACCTCTTCCCAAATATGACGGTTAAAGAAAATATTACCCTCTCTCCGATTAAAACTAAGGGAATTTCTAAAGCTGATGCTGAAGCTAAAGCCTTGGAACTTTTAGATAAGGTTGGCTTGAGAGAAAAGGCGGATGCTTATCCAAGTAGCCTATCAGGTGGTCAGCAGCAACGTATTGCGATTGCGCGTGGTTTGGCTATGGATCCAGATGTTCTCTTGTTTGACGAACCAACTTCTGCCCTTGACCCTGAGATGGTTGGTGAAGTACTTGCGGTTATGCAGGACCTTGCCAAGTCTGGGATGACTATGGCTATCGTTACGCATGAAATGGGCTTTGCCTATGAGGTGGCCGACCGTGTTATCTTCATGGATGGCGGTGTTATCGTAGAAGAAGGAACACCACAAGAGATTTTTGACCATACGAAAGAAGAACGTACAAAGGATTTCTTGAGTAAGGTATTGTAAGACTGAGATTAAATCTTGTTTGTGAAGGCTGGAATTATTCCAGTCTTTTTTGCTGTTTTACTTTTCTAGAATCATTCTTGTTTAGGGCGATTTTACGGAAACAATGGATAATTATGCTATAATGATGCCATACCAAAAATAATATAGAAGGTCAAGAAATATGCTTATATATGACACGGCCTTAAAAACCCCTTATAGGATTCTTGGAATTAACCTTCCTAAAGATAGTCTTTTGCACCTATCTAACTTAGGGTTAGCTCCTGGTGAAACCATTGAGGTGGTAACTAAGACCAAAAACAGTGCTATTATTATAGTGAAAGGGAGTCGCTTAGCCTTTGATGCATCGATTCTAGATAAGATTGATTTGACACCTGCTGAGGAAAATGAGGAGAAAATACCTCTTTCTGAACTACCAGTTGGGCGTTCTGCCATCGTCACTGATATTTTCGCAGCTAATGAAACCAAGCGTCGTCTCATGGATATGGGAATTACAAAGCGCACACGGCTTTTATTACGTAAAGTAGCTCCCTTAGGAGACCCTTTAGAAATTAGTTTGAGAGGCTATGAATTAACGCTACGCAAGTCGGAAGCGCAAATGATTAGTGTAGTCATGCTGGATGAGGGAGAGGAAAAATGATAGAAGTTGCTTTAATTGGTAATCCTAATAGTGGTAAGACTAGCTTATTCAACTTGATGACAGGGCATAATCAGCGTGTTGGTAACTGGCCAGGTGTTACAGTTGAACGAAAAAGTGGGCTGGTTAAAAAGCATAAAGATATCGAAATTCAGGATTTACCTGGGATTTACTCTATGTCACCCTATAGTCCTGAGGAAAAGGTGGCGCGTGACTATTTACTCAGCAAAAAGGCTGATAGCATCTTAAATGTGGTTGATGCGACAAACTTGGAACGTAACCTTTATCTGACAACACAGTTGATTGAAACAGGTATTCCTGTGACCTTGGCTCTTAACATGAGTGATGTTTTAGAAGCTCAGGGAAAAACAATTAATATCGATAAATTGTCTTATCATCTGGGTGTCCCGGTGGTTGCGACTAGCGCTCTCAAACAGACTGGTGTGGATAAGGTTGTGAAAAAGGCAGCTCATACGACGATCGCTAGTGTAGGAGACATCGCTTTTCCAATTTATGATGATAAATTAGAAGCTGCCATCTCACAAATTTTGGATGTTTTGGGAAATTCTGTGCCACAAAGGTCCGCACGTTTTTATGCCATTAAGCTCTTTGAACACGATGCTTTGGTTGAGGATGAACTAGATTTGTCAGCTTTCCAACGTAAAGAAATCAAAGACATCATACGTATCACTGAGGAAGTTTTCACAGAGGATGCCGAATCTATTGTCATTAATGAGCGTTACGCCTTTATTGAACGTGTTTGTAAGATGGCTCAGAGTCAGACAAAAGATTTTGCCTTAACCTTGTCAGACAAGATTGATAAATTAGTAACCAACCGTATTTTGGCTCTCCCAATTTTTGCGGTAGTTATGTATTCGGTCTATTATCTTTCTCTTCAGGGAAAGATGTGGACTGACTGGGCCAGTGATGTTCTCTTTGGCAAGTATGTTCCTGATTTGATTACCTCTGGGCTCACCTATCTTCATGTCCAAGATTGGCTTAAGTCTTTGATTGTTGATGGCGTTGTGGCTGGGATCGGGACGGTACTTGGCTTCCTTCCCCAAATCTTCGTGCTATTTATCTGCTTAGGTGTGCTTGAAGATATTGGTTATATGAGTCGTATCGCCTTTGTTATGGACCGTATTTTCCGTCGTTTCGGACTCTCAGGGAAATCTTTTATTCCGATGTTGATTTCAACAGGATGTGGTGTCCCAGCAGTTATGTCTAGCCGGACTATTGAAAATGAAAGAGATCGTCGGATTACTATTATGACGGCAACCTTTATGCCTTGCTCGGCTAAATTGGAAATTATCGCTTTGATTGCTGGGGCCTTCTTTCCTCACAATCCTCTGGTGGCTCCAAGTACTTATTTTATTGGGATGGCTGCCATCATTTTATCAGGTATTGCCCTTAAAAAGACGAGCTTTTTGGGTGGCTTGACCAGTCCTTTCATTATGGAGTTACCTTCTTATCATTGGCCTAAGGCTATGTCGGTCTTGCGTTATGCTTTTGGTAAGGCTATGAGTTTTGTGAAACGTGCAGGAACCATTATTTTCAGTTTGACTGTCCTGATTTGGTTCATGTCCAACTATAACTTTATGTTACAGACCGTTGATACAGAAGTGAGTATCTTAGCTACTTTAGGTAAAGGCTTGTCTTGGATTTTTACACCTCTGGGCTTTGGAAATTGGAAGGCAACGGTTGCTGCTCTCACAGGTTTAGCAGCCAAGGAGACCGTGGTGGCTACCTTCGGAATTCTCTATCATAACAGTAGTGAAGCTGGTTTGGCTACGGCCCTGCAAGCAGATTATTCAGCTCTAGCTGCTTATTCTTTCTTGATTTTTAACCTGCTTTGTGCACCATGTTTTGCAGCTATTGGGGCTATCAAACGTGAAATGGCTAATCTGAGATGGACGGTTGGAGCGATTGGTTTTCAAACAGGTTTGGCCTATTGTGTCAGCTTGATTCTATATCAATTTGGTCAAGTTCTCCTTTATGGTAAGCCGATAACTCCTTGGACACTTGTAGCAGTCTTGCTTTTAGTGACTATGATTTACTTCGTTGTTCGTAAACCGCGTCAAATTAAGGATAAGATTATTACCTTGGAAAATCTTCAAGAAGCTAATAGTTAGGAGAAGTTGTTATGTCTACATTTATTATTGCCTTTATTATTTTCGCTTTGGCTGGTTTAGGCATCCGTCACTATATCAAAGGAAAAGGATCTTGTGGTGATTGTGAGTGCTCTTGCGCGGTCAAAGAAGAAATGCATAAAGCTAATCATTAATAGAATATAAGAAAATGATCTCTTATTTGGATAAGAGGTCATTTTTACTTACAATTGTAAGGAATGTATAAAGATTGCCTAAGAGAAAGTGTGATATGATGACATTGAAAAAATCTAGCTTGATTTAACAAAGGAGAAATGAAAGGAATGGCATTGAACAGAGAGATTGTCCTAATTCACGGTACCTGGTGTGACGGTAATGTTTGGGGAGAATTCGCTTCAGGTTTGCGTCAAATGGGATATAAGGTGCATACTCCTAGCTTTCGTTATCATGATTTACCCTACCAAGATTGTCTAGCAAAGGTTGGGACAGTGACCTTGCAGAATTACCGAGATGATTTGGTGGACTTGATTGAAAGTCTAGATCAACCGCCACTTATTTTGGGACACTCTTTAGGATGTTTGGTGGCACAGATGGTTGCCGAAAAGACGGAAGTAGCTGGTATGATTCTTATGGGACCAGCACCTACGGCAGATATTTTTGCCTTTTACCCAACCATGCTGGCTTGTTTTGGTAAGCATTTTCTACGCTGGGGATTTTGGAAAAAGGCTATGCCTCCTTATAAAAAGGAGTTTTTCAAGTATTGTATGAATGAACAAGAAGAGTCCTTGAAAGAAGAAGTTTTTGCGACATTAGTTCCAGAATCAGGCAAGGTTTACACCCAGATGGCTCTTCCTTGGTTTGATAAAACGAAGGCAGCTTACGTGGACTTTAGCCAAATATCTTGTCCTGTTCTCGTGATTTCTGGAACCAGGGACAAGATGACTCACCCTAATATTGCAAGAAGAACGGCAAAGAACTACCATGATTCGGTGCTCATTTCACTAACTGGTGCTGATCATATGTATGAGAGTGGCAAATTCCAACAAAAGACCTTATGTGCCATTAAAGGATGGAGCCAGCAAAATAGTTTTGTCAATTAATAGCGAAAACGAATCAAAAAGTTGAAACAGTGTTTCGGCTTTTTTAGTACTCAAATGTGAACTGTTTTTTTGAAAATTTTGAAAATTAATTCACAAAGAGTCTTCCCTATGGTATAATTGAAAAAAAGTATGTATTGGAGAACACACATGGTGATAATGATGGACGGTAAAGCCCTAGCTCTTAAAATGCAAAATCAATTGCAAGAAAAGGTGGCTCGTCTTAAAGAAAGTGAATGGATTGTACCAGGATTGGTCGTTATTATGGTTGGCGACAACCCTGCTAGTCAGGTTTATGTCCGTAATAAGGAACGTGCGGCTATTAAGGCAGGTTTCCATAGCAAGACGGTCAATCTTTCAGAGAGAATAAGTGAAGAAGAATTGATTGAGGTCATTGAAAAGTACAATCAAGATCCGCTATTCCATGGTATCTTGGTACAATTACCACTACCTAACCATATCAATGAAATGCGTATTCTCTTGGCAATTGATCCTAAAAAGGATGTTGATGGATTCCACCCTATGAATACGGGGAATCTTTGGAATGGACGTCCTCAAATGGTGCCGTGTACTCCTGCAGGTATTATGGAAATTCTTCGTGAGTACAATGTTGAATTGGAAGGTAAGACAGCAGTTATTATTGGACGTAGTAATATCGTCGGCAAGCCCATGGCTCAGCTTCTTTTGGAAAAAAATGCCACAGTTACTTTGACCCACTCAAGAACACCACATTTGGCGAATGTTTGTAACAAGGCAGACGTTTTGATTGTGGCTATTGGACGTGCAAAATTTGTCACAGAAGACTTTGTCAAAGAAGGTGCCGTTGTCATTGATGTGGGAATTAACCGTGATGAAGAAGGCAAACTTTGTGGCGATGTTGATTTTGAAGGTGTGAAAGATAAAGTTGGCATGATTACGCCTGTTCCAGGTGGTGTAGGCCCTATGACTATTACCATGCTTATGGAACAGACCTATCAAGCTGCTCTTCGTAGTGCGAAAGGATAGCTTATGAAAGTAGATGGCGATTTAGCTAGGCAGGTGATTAGACCTCGTTTGAGAGAGTCTCATAAGGGATCTTACGGTCGTGTGCTTTTAATTGGTGGCCTCTATCCATATGGTGGTGCCATCATTATGGCTGCTATTGCCTGTGTCAATAGTGGGGCTGGCTTGGTTACGGTAGCGACTGATCGTGACAATATTCCAGCACTTCATGCCCATCTTCCTGAGGCTATGGCTTTTGATTTTGGAGAAAGGGACAGGCTTCTTGATAATCTTAGGGTTGCAAATGTGGTTTTAATCGGTTCAGGTTTAGGTGAGAGTGATGCAGCGAATCAAGTCTTGAATTTGGTCCTGGCAAATATCAGGCCAGATCAGAACGTGGTTGTTGATGGTTCAGCCCTTAACCTTCTTGCTAAGAAAAATAAGGCGGATTTGCCAGAGTGTCACCTCATTCTTACCCCTCATCAGAAAGAATGGGAACGTCTTTCTGGCTTAGCTATTTTGGAGCAGACTGTTTCTAATACACAGAAAGCTCTGGCGGACTTTCCAGCTGAAACCATACTAGTAGCTAAGAGCCACCGAACGTCTGTCTACCAGAGTAAAGAAGTAGCTCATTTAGAGGTTGGTGGTCCCTATCAGGCAACTGGGGGCATGGGAGATACCTTGGCCGGTATGGTAACGGGTTTTCTTGCTCAATTTGCTTCAAATGACCGCTATAAAGCTGTTACGGTTGCCAGCTGGCTTCACTCAGTCATTGCTGATGACCTCGCTAAAAATGCCTATGTGGTTTTGCCGACACGCATCAGTAAAGCCATTCCAAACTGGATGAGAAAATTGTCATTATAATCTAAAAAACATGTCTCAGATTGAGGCAAGTTTTTTTAGATTTCGACATTTTTTTAAGTTTGCCTAGGCTGATTTATGATAAAATAAAAGAGAATTTTTATGAGAACATAGAGGAAAAAAAGTGACATCATTTTCAAAAAAACTCAATCAAAATTGGAAAAAATGGCGCCAAAAACAAAAAGACAAACGAGCCAATAAACCTAAGAAGCCAGTTAATATCTCACGTCGTGTTTACTTGCTTTTTGGTGTCGTTCTTGTTCTTTTTTTATTACTTTTTGCACGCCTTGCTTATATGCAAATTTCTAACAAATCCTTTTATGCAAAGAAATTAGAGGATAATTCCAAGTATACTGTTAGAATTGCTAGCGAGCGAGGTCAAATTTTTGATGCCAAGGGGGTTGCTCTGACGACCAACCAAAGTAAGGACGTCATTACCTTTACACGTAGTAATCTGGTTTCATCTGATACCATGAAAAAGGTTGCAGAGAAGTTGGCAACCATGGTAACTCTTACTGAGACTAAGGTAACTGCCCGTCAAAAACGTGATTTTTACCTTGCGGATTCTGCAACCTATAAGCGTGTGGTCAATAATCTTCCAAATGACAAGAAAACAGACAAATTTGGTAACAAACTTGCCGAAGCCACTATTTACAATAATGCTGTTGATGCAGTGCCTGATGAAGCCGTTGATTATTCTGAGAATGAACTTAAGATTGTCTACATTTATTCTCAGATGAATGCTGTGTCTAATTTCTCAACAGTCACATTAAAGACAGGAGAATTAAGACCTGATCAGATTGCGATTGTAGCGGCTAAACAAAAGGAACTTAATGGTATCACGGTTGCTAAGGATTGGGAACGTCATACAGCTGATTCGGCCTTATCTCCTCTGATTGGTAAGGTTTCAAGCTCAGAAGCAGGCTTACCTCAGGAAGATGCCAAAGAATACCTTAAAAAAGGCTATGCCCTCAATGACCGTGTAGGAACCTCTTATCTAGAAAAAGAATATGAGGAAAAACTGCAAGGAAAACATACGGTTCGTGAAATTACTGTAGATAAAGAAGGAAAGGTCGACAGTGATAAAATCACGCAAAAAGGTAGCAAGGGTAACAACCTGCAGTTAACTATTGACCTTAATTTTCAAAAGGGTGTTGAAGACATCCTAAGTCAACAACTTTCTTCAGAAATTGCTGAGAATAAGGCGACTTATTCTGAGGGAATGTATGCGGTGGTACTAAATGCAGACACCGGTGCTGTACTTGCAATGGCAGGACAAAAGCATGAGAAAGGGGCACAAGATTTTAAGGCGGATGCCCTAGGAACGATTACGGATGTCTTCATTCCAGGATCTGTTGTTAAGGGGGCTACCTTGACGGCAGGTTGGCGTTCGGGTGTCATCTACGGTAACCAAGTTTTGACTGACCAGCCTATTAATATTGCTGGTTCAGCTCCTATTACATCTTGGTTTACGGATCAAGGTAGTCGTGCCATTACGGCTACTCAGGCCTTAGAGTATTCATCAAATACTTATATGGTTCAGATTGCAATCAAACTCCTCGGCCAACAATATTATCCAGGTATGGCTTTGTCAACGGATAATATGGATAAGGCTATGAAAACTCTCCGTGATACTTATGGCGAGTTTGGTATGGGAGTTTCGACTGGTCTTGATTTACCTGGAGAATCTGAAGGCTATATTTCCAAGAAATACAATGTTGCCAATGTGCTGACAGAAGCCTTTGGTCAGTATGACTCCTATACAACCATTCAACTAGCTCAATATGTTGCTTCAATTGCTAATGGTGGTAAACGTGTGGCTCCCCATATTGTTGGAGGCATTTACGATGCTGGTGCAAATGGTAGTCTAGGTACCCTCTCTTCAACGGTTGATACCCGTGTGCTCAATACCCTTTCTTTAGATTCTGAGCAACTTGGTCTTGTCCAACAAGGGTTCAATGACGTTGTCAATTCAGGTTCTAGCCTTGCAACAGGTAAAGGAATGGCAAGTTCTATCATTCCAATTAGTGGGAAAACAGGAACAGCCGAAACCTATGCGACAGATAGTTCTGGTAATTCTGTAACCACAGTTAATCTTAATGCTGTAGCTTATGCAACAGCCAAAGATGGAACCAAATTAGCTGTTGGAATTATGTACCCACATGCGCTTGACTGGAAGAGTAAGGCCCATCAAGGTGCAGTCAAGGCCATTATGGAACTTTACCAAAACACTCACTAAAGTCTAAAATCTCTTGTGCCTTGCATGAGAGATTTTTCTATGATATAGTGTTTGGGTGTTTGTCCTTGGGGCAGCGGTTATCATGTCATAAGATAAAAAGTTAGAAATAGATTAAGAATAAAAAGAAATGGAGGCCTTCATGCTTTATCCTACTCCGATTGCTAAACTGATTGATAGTTTTTCAAAACTCCCTGGAATTGGGGCTAAAACGGCGACACGATTGGCTTTTTATACCATTAGCATGTCTGATGAGGATGTCAATGATTTTGCTAAAAACCTTTTGGCTGCTAAGCGTGAATTGACTTATTGCTCAGTTTGTGGGCGTTTAACGGATGACGATCCCTGTAATATCTGTACCGATGAGACTAGAGACCGTACTAAGATTTTGGTTGTCGAGGACTCAAAAGATGTTTCAGCTATGGAAAAGATTCAGGAATATCATGGCCTTTACCATGTGCTTCAAGGTCTTATTTCACCTATGAACGGTATAGGGCCTGATGATATTAATTTGAAGAGTTTGATTACTCGTTTGATGGATAGTGAGGTTGAAGAAGTCATTATTGCAACCAATGCTACAGCCGATGGTGAAGCAACAGCCATGTATATTTCCCGTGTCCTCAAACCAGCCGGCATTAAGGTAACCCGTTTAGCACGTGGTTTGGCTGTTGGTTCTGACATTGAATATGCTGATGAGGTGACCTTGTTGCGAGCAATTGAGAATCGTACAGAACTTTAAAAAGTCATTTAACGATGGCTTTTTTTCGCTATTTGTCGGATTTTGATACTGAAAGTTTTTAATAGTAAGGTGCTGATGAAGAAATGTAGGGACAGAGAAGTTAAAGGATTCTTTGGAAAAACGGTTTTTCTCATGGTTTAAATCGATAAAGGCTTGCTATATCATATTCTTAATAAAAGAAGCAGACTATTAGGCTTAAGTCTGCTTTTTCTGTATCCTTGTGATATAATGAAGTGATTGATATTGGACCGGAGTTAATCTGGGGCGATATTAACTGTGATTAAGTATTTGTAATAAAAAGCTAATTTGTTAGTGAAAGGAAACGAACGGTTCTGTCCTAAAACTGGAATCAATCGTTCGGAAAGATATGCTATGTACGTTGAAATGATTGACGAGACTGGACAGGTCTCTGAAGAAATAAAAAAACAAACCTTGGAGTTGCTTGATTTTGCAGCGCAAAAACTTGGTAAGGAAGACAAGGAGATGGCAGTTACTTTTGTAACTAACGAACGTAGTCACGAATTGAATTTAGAGTATCGTGATACGGACCGCCCTACTGATGTGATTAGTTTGGAGTATAAGCCAGAGGTAGATATCACTTTTGATGAGGAAGATTTAGCGGAAAATCCAGAATTGGCTGAAATGATGGGAGAATTTGATAGTTATATCGGTGAACTCTTTATTTCCGTTGATAAGGCTCACGAACAGGCTGAAGAATATGGACATAGCTATGAGCGTGAGATGGGCTTCTTAGCTGTTCATGGCTTTCTTCACATCAATGGGTATGACCATTACACCCCTGAAGAAGAAGCGGAAATGTTTGGATTACAGGAAGAAATTTTAACTGCTTATGGACTTACGCGACAATAATCCACAGAAAAAGTGGAAAAATAGAGAATTTACAGCAAGTTTTGAGTTTGCTCTGACAGGTATAATTACGGCTATTAAAGAAGAACGTAACATGCGCAAGCATTTGGTTTCTGCTGTTTTAGTGGTACTAGCTGGCTTGATTTTTCGTGTATCTGCGATAGAATGGCTTTTTCTCCTGCAGGCGGTTTTTCTAGTAATTGCTCTTGAAATTGTCAATTCTGCCATTGAAAATGTGGTTGATCTGGCTAGTAATTATCACTTTTCTATGTTAGCCAAAAATGCTAAAGACATGGCAGCGGGAGCTGTCCTTGTCGTATCTTGTTACGCACTCATCACTGGTATGATTGTTTTCATACCTAAGATTTGGAACTTAATTTTTAACTAGAACTAAAGAGAAAGAAAGTAAATGACATTTAAATCAGGTTTTGTGGCCATTCTTGGCCGTCCTAATGTAGGAAAATCTACCTTTTTGAACCATGTTATGGGGCAAAAAATTGCAATCATGAGCGATAAAGCTCAAACAACCCGTAATAAAATTATGGGGATTTACACAACAGACAAGGAACAGATTGTCTTTATAGATACACCGGGTATCCACAAGCCTAAGACGGCTTTAGGGGATTTCATGGTAGAATCTGCTTATTCAACCCTTCGTGAAGTGGATACGGTCCTTTTTATGGTTCCAGCCGATGAACCTCGTGGTAAGGGTGATGATATGATTATCGAACGCCTTAAGCAAGCCAAGGTACCCGTTATTTTGGTGGTTAATAAGATTGACAAGGTCCATCCCGACCAACTCCTTGAGCAGATTGACGATTTCCGTACCCAAATGGATTTCAAGGAGATTATTCCAATCTCAGCCCTTCAAGGAAACAATGTCTCTCACCTTGTGGATGTTTTGAGTGACAATCTTGAAGAAGGTTTCCAATATTTTCCATCAGATCAGATTACAGATCACCCAGAACGTTTCTTGGTGTCTGAAATGATTCGTGAAAAAGTGTTACTCTTGACTCGTGAAGAAATTCCGCACTCAGTTGCTGTTGTTATTGATTCTATGAAGCGTGATGAAGAGACGGATAAGGTTCATATTCGTGCGACGATCATGGTTGAGCGTGATAGCCAAAAAGGTATTGTCATCGGTAAAAAAGGTGCCATGCTCAAGAAAATTGGTACCCTTGCTCGCAAAGATATTGAACTCATGCTTGGGGATAAGGTCTTTCTCGAAACTTGGGTTAAGGTTAAGAAAAATTGGCGTGATAAAAAACTTGATTTGGCCGATTTTGGTTATAACGAAAAAGAATACTAAGAAAAGCTGGGCACTTGCTCGGCTTTCTTGCTAGAAGGAGGAAGAGATGCCTGAGTTGCCTGAAGTAGAAACGGTTAGACGTGGTTTAGAAAGACTGGTCCTAGGGCGAACTATTTTGTCGGTTGAGGTCAAGGTCCCAAAGATGGTAAAAACGTCCTATCAAAGCTTTCTAAATGAATTACCTGGTCAAAGGATTCAAGCCATGCGACGTAGGGGAAAGTATCTCATTTTTGATTTTGGTCAGTTGATTATGATTTCCCACTTGCGTATGGAGGGGAAATACCTGCTGTTTACAGACCAAGTTCCTACCAACAAACACTTTCACTTATTTTTTAAGTTAGATGATAGCTCTACACTTGTCTATCAGGATGTTCGCAAGTTTGGAACTTTTGATTTACTATCTAAAAATCAAGAGGAAGCTTATTTTATGAAGAAAAAGCTTGGTCCTGAACCTACTAAGAAGGCCTTTAAATATGCATCGTTTGAGAGAGCTTTAATGCGTTCCGACAAGCCTATTAAGCCCTTACTCTTGGACCAGAAATTAGTGGCTGGACTAGGAAATATCTACGTTGATGAAGTGCTTTGGGCAGCCAAGGTTCATCCAGAGACGCCAGCAAGGGAACTCAGCAAGGCAGCCATGAAACGAGTTCACGATCAAACGATTGCCATATTACAGTTGGGGATTGAAAAAGGTGGTTCCACTATAAGGACCTATCGTAATGCCCTCGGTGAAGACGGGACCATGCAGGATTATTTGCAGGTTTACGGAAAGACAGGGCAACCTTGTCCACGTTGCGCAAGCACGATTGAGAAAATCAAGTTAGGAGGAAGAGGAACGCATTTGTGTCCTCATTGTCAAAAACGATGATTATAGGATTAACAGGAGGCATTGCTTCAGGAAAATCAACCGTTGTTGAAATGATTAAAGAGGCAGGTTACAAGGTCATTGATGCCGATCAACTGGTGCACGACATGCAGACCAAAGGGGGCAGGTTGTATCAAGCCTTGCTTGATTGGTTGGGAGAGGCTATCCTTCTTTCTGATGGAGAATTAAATCGTCCTAAGTTAGGGCAATTAATCTTTTCAAGTGAAGAGATGCGGCATCAATCTGATGAAATTCAGGGAAAAATTATCCGAGAAGAGTTGGCAGCCCAAAGAGATGGCTTGGCCAAGGAAGAGGACGTCTTTTTTATGGATATTCCCTTACTGATTGAAAATGATTATCAGGATTGGTTTGACCAGATTTGGTTGGTGGCGGTGTCTCCTGAGGTCCAGCGCCAACGCTTGATGAAAAGGAATCACTTAAGTGCTGAGGAAGCAGACATGCGTATTGCTAGTCAAATGCCTTTATCCGAAAAACTGCCGTATGCTAGTTTAGTTATTGATAACAACGGGAGCATTGATGATTTGAAGGAAAAGGTGAAGAGTGCCATCAAAGATTTAGCTAACCTCCTATAGTTAGCCATTGTGTTATAATGGATAGTGAATTTTAGAAAGAAGATGATGATTTGCGCCAAAAAGAGCTTAAAACCGCTGATTGGCAACGAAATCTTAAAATTGCTTGGATAGGAACTTTTTTTACTGGGGCTAGCTTTTCTATTGTCATGCCTTTCATGGCTCTCTATGTTGAAGAATTAGGGGTTAAAGGCGCTATGGTAGAATGGTATGCTGGTTTATCTGTCGCTCTGTCTGCCCTAGCTTCAGCCTTGGTTTCACCAGTTTGGGGACGCTTGGCGGACCGTTATGGCCGAAAACCCATGATGATAAGAGCCAGTATGGTTATGACCTTTACAATGGGAGGCTTAGCCTTTGTGCCTAATGTCTTCTGGATGCTTTTCTTGAGAATCTTGAATGGCTTGTTTGCAGGTTATGTGCCAAATGCAACAGCCTTGATTGCTAGTCAGGCTCCTCAGCAACGTTCTGGCTATGCCCTGGGGACCTTGTCCACGGGTCTCACGGCAGGTGTCTTGATTGGCCCCTTGCTAGGGGGTGCCTTATCTGAGGCCTTTGGAATGAGGGGGACCTTTTTATTGGTTGGACTCATTTTGTTTATTTGCTGCCTCTTGACTATCTTTGGTTTGCGCGAGGACTTCCAACCGATTGAAAAGGGAGAGATGATGAGTCTTTCGCAAGTATTTGCTAAAATTCCTAGCAAATCACTTTTAATTGGGCTCTTTGTGACTAGTATGATTATCCAAATTTCTGCCCAATCAATTGCCCCAATCTTGGCGCTTTACATTCGTTATTTGGGTCAAAGTGATAATATCCTCTTTTACTCAGGGTTAATTGTGTCCGCTATGGGCTTTTCAAGTCTTTTAAGCACTCCTTATTTAGGCCGACTGGGTGATTGCATTGGGAATCATCGTTTGCTCTTGATGGGGTTATTCTATAGTTTTCTCTTGTATTTCCTTTGTGGTTTTGCAGGTTCAGCCTTGCAACTGGGCCTTTTACGCTTTGCCTATGGTTTTGGTGTAGGTGCCCTGATGCCGAGTGTCAATTCTTTATTGACCAAGATGACCCCCAAAGAAGGAATTTCAAGAATATTTAGCTTTAATCAAAGTTTTTCATACATTGGACAAGTTTTAGGTCCTTTTGTGGGTTCAGCGGTTGCTACAGGACTGGGCTATCGTTGGGTTTTCTTTGTGACAGCAGCCATCGTCTTTGGAAATTTTGTTTGGTCCTTAATCATCTTTAGAAAATCGCTAGGAGTTAAGAATATAGGTGAGAGTTAAAATCAATTTAAAGTGTAGTGAGTGTGGGAGTATCAATTACCTCACAAGTAAAAATAAACAGAATCATCCTGAAAAAATTCAGGTTCCAAAATTCTGTCCAAAGGATAGAAAAGTAACCTTACATGTTGAATCTTAAAGGGTTCTATGGTAGAATAATAAGGACATTTTCGGAGGAATAACTATGTACGACTTATTATTAACGCTGCTCTTGGTGATGTCAGCTATTATTGTGATTGCAATTTTCATGCAGCCACAAAAAAACCCAAGTAGCAATGTCTTTGATGGTGGTGGGTCAGAAGCACTATTTGAACGTAGTAAACCACGTGGTTTCGAAGCCTTTATGCAACGCTTTACAGGAATCTTGGTTTTTCTATGGATTGTAGATGCAATCGTCCTTTCCATTCTCTCAAGTAAGTAATGAGCTGACTGAGGTTGGCTCATTTTTTGCGTTATAGTCACTAGAAAAAAGGAAATCATGAAAGAAACTATTATAAATTACTTGAAAGAGCATGGAAAATCCAGTGTTAATGACATTGCCCATGCTCTTAATCAGGCTGGGGGAGAAAAGTTTCCACAGCTCATCAAGGCTATTTCAGTCATGGAAAGTAAGGGCCAGCTGCGTTTTAACAAAGACGGTTCGGTGTCCTTGCGACCAAAGAAAGAGCATCCCAATCAAGTTACTGTCGAGGGTGTTTTTCGTGCCAATAAAAATGGTTTTGGCTTCCTACATGTTGATGACAATGAAGATGATATGTTCATCGGACGTAATGATGTTGGCCATGCCATTGACGGTGACACTGTTGCTGTAGTCATTAAAAAGCCAGCAGACCGTTTGCGTGGGACAGCAGCCGAAGCACGTGTTGTTGAAATTGTAGAACGCTCGCTCAAGACTGTTGTAGGGAAATTTATCCTTAGCGACGAGAAAGAACCTTATGCTGGTTACATTAAGTCTAAGAACCAAAAGATTCAGCAACCAATCTATATCAAGAAAGAACCGGTTGCCCTTGATGGGACTGAAATTATTAAGGTTGATATTGAAAAATACCCTAACCGTCACTACGATTATTTTGTAGGAAGTGTTCGTGATATTATTGGTCACCAGGGAGATACTGGTATTGATGTCTTGGAAGTCTTGGAATCAATGGATATTGTTTCAGAGTTTCCAGAGGATGTCATGGCTGAAGCAGAAGCTGTGCCAGATGCACCTAGTCAGGAAGACCTAGTTGGTCGTGTTGACCTTCGTCAAGAAGTGACTTTCACTATTGATGGAGCCGATGCCAAGGACTTGGACGATGCGGTCCATATCAAACGTTTACCCAATGGTAATTTTGAACTCGGTGTCCACATTGCCGATGTGTCCTACTATGTCACTGAAGGTTCAGCTCTTAACCGTGAGGCCGTAGCACGTGGGACTTCAGTTTATGTGACAGACCGCGTGGTTCCAATGTTGCCGGAGCGTCTGTCAAATGGTATTTGTTCACTAAATCCCAATGTTGATCGCTTGACTCAGTCAGCCATTATGGAGATTACTCCAAAAGGTAAGGTGGTTAATCATAAGATTTGTCAATCTGTTATTAACACAACCTTCCGTATGACCTATAGCGATGTCAATGACATGTTGGCTGGAAATCCAGAAAAAATTGAGCAGTTTAAGCCAATCATGGATTCTGTATCAGCTATGGCAGAACTCCATAAGATTTTAGAAGACATGCGTGAGCGTCGTGGTGCCCTTAACTTTGATACATCTGAAGCTCGTATCTTGGTTAATGAAAAGGGAATGCCAGTAGATATCGTGGTGCGTGAACGTGGAACAGCCGAGCGAATGATTGAATCCTTCATGTTGGCTGCCAATGAATGTGTAGCTGAGCACTTCGCTAAGGCTAAGTTGCCATTTATCTACCGTATCCACGAGGAACCAAAAGCTGAGAAATTGCAACGCTTCATGGATTATGCCTCTATCTTTGGTGTTCAAATCAAGGGAACTGCTAATAAGATGGATCAGCTAGACTTGCAAGAGTTCATGGCTCGAGTGCAGGGTAAACCTGGGGCGGAAGTCATGAACATGATGTTGCTTCGTTCAATGCAACAGGCCCGTTATTCAGAACACAACCACGGGCACTATGGCTTGGCAGCTCAATATTATACCCACTTTACTAGTCCAATCCGTCGTTACCCGGACCTCTTGGTTCATCGAATGATTCGTGAATACACCAACAATTTGTCTCAAGAAACACGTGAACATTTTGATGAGGTAATTCCTGAATTAGCGTCATCATCTTCAACACTTGAACGTCGTGCCATTGATGCTGAACGTGTCGTTGAAGCTATGAAAAAAGCAGAATACATGGAAGAGTATGTTGGACAAGAATTCGACGGTATTGTCGGAAGTGTGGTTAAATTCGGTATGTTTGTGGAATTGCCAAACACCATCGAAGGTTTGGTTCACATCACGACCTTGCCAGAATTTTACAATTACAATGAACGTACCATGACGCTTCAAGGAGAGAAAACAGGTAAGACTTTCCGTGTTGGACAACCTATCCGTGTTAAATTGACACGTGCGGACAAGGAAACTGGAGATATTGATTTTCAATACCTTCCAAGTGAGTATGATATCATCGAAAAAGTGGATCATAAGGCCCGTCAAGAACGTGAAGAAAAGGCTAAAGCCTTCCGTCACAGAGGCCCTCGTCGTGACCGTCAAAATGGGGATTTCAATCGTCGTGGTAAGGGTGGCGATAATCGTAACCGTCAAGATAATAATGGCCGTAAAGGGTCTTATGACGATAGACGTAAGTCATCTAAGAAGCCAGACAAACGTAAGAATCAAAACCGTCCTCATAATGATAATAAGGGACGTGAGAGTGGTCGTCGTAAGAAAAAAGGCAACAAACCTTTTTACAAGGATGTAGCTAAAAAACGAAAATAGGATGAGAATGGAGGGACTGCTATGCCAAAGGGTGAAGGCAATGTTGTTGCTCAGAATAAAAAGGCGAGACATGACTATAGTATCGTTGATACTATTGAAGCAGGAATCGTGCTAACAGGAACGGAAATTAAGTCTGTTCGTGCGGCTCGTATCCAACTTAAAGATGGCTATGCCCAAATCAAAAATGGTGAGGCCTGGTTAATCAATGTCCATATTGCTCCTTTTGAGCAAGGAAATATTTGGAACCAGGATCCAGACCGTATCCGAAAATTATTGCTTAAGAAAAAGCAAATCGTCAAACTTGCAAACGACCTTAAGGGAACAGGGATGACCTTGGTTCCTCTTAAGGTTTACCTAAAAAATGGTTTTGCCAAGGTCTTGCTTGGTATTGCCAAAGGGAAGCACGACTACGATAAACGTGAATCTATCAAACGCCGTGAACAAGAGCGTGATATCAAACGTGTTATTAAGAGCGTTAACCGTTAAGACAGCGATCATCTAGGACCATTCAAGTCTTAGATGATTTTTTGCTTTTTAGCTTTAAGAAATGATATAATGGGAATGCCGTATGGTCTTTTTGTTAGGGTGTCTTTTGATGAGCACCTAACGATAGACTTGATCTTATGTAAGGAGATTAGCAATGCCAGTAAATGCAAAAACAAAATACAAGGCAAAGAAAACTAAGATTGTTTTCTTTGATATTGATGATACGCTTCGTGTCAAGAAGACAGGTTACATTCCTGAATCTATAAAAGCTGTTTTCAAGGGTCTTAAAGAAAAAGGAATCTTGACAGGGATTGCGACAGGACGTGGCTATTATGGTGTGGTTGAGGAAATCCGTGACCTAGAGCCAGATTATTTTGTAACCATTAATGGAACCTATGTGATTAATCGAAAAAACGATGAAATTTACAATCATCCCCTTCCACGTGAGATTACAGAAGCCTTCGTTGCATGGTGCAAAGAGATTGGGATTGCCTGGGGGTTTGCAGGTAAGGATAAGCCAGTTGTTTCAGAGCGTTCAGATTTGATTGATAATGCTATGAAACCAGTCTATGGTCTTTGTGATGTGGAGCCAGACTTTCACTTGTCGAATGATGTTTACCATATGTGGACTTTTGCGGAAAATGATGGTGACCTTGAATTACCTGAAGAACTGGCATCCCATGTCCGTATGGTACCTTGGCACGAACACTCATCAGATGTGGTGGCCAATGGTATCTCAAAAGCTTCTGGTGTTGGTCATGTCTTGGAACATGAAAATCTTAAACCAGAAAATGCTATGATGTTTGGTGATGGTCCAAATGATATGGAAATCTTTGACTATGTTGGTCTTAAGATTGCCATGGGTAATGCCACACCAGAACTGAAAGAAAAAGCAGATTACGTTACAGGAACAGTAGAAGAAGATGGCATTTTCCATGCCTTGGAGGAACTCGGATTGGTAGAAAAAGAACTTCATTTCCCACAACTTGACTTGGATTCAGTAGAAGGGCCAGTCGCAACGATTAAAACAAATCACGGCGATTTGGTCATCAAACTTTTCCCTGACCATGCGCCACTAACCGTTACTAACTTTGTCAATTTGGCTAAAAGTGGTTACTATGATGGTGTAATCTTCCACCGTATCATCAAGAACTTTATGATTCAAGGTGGTGATCCAACTGGTACTGGTATGGGTGGTGAATCAAGCTTCGGTGGTAGCTTCCAGGATGAATTCTCTAAAGAACTCTACAACCTTCGTGGGGCGCTCTCTATGGCCAATGCTGGACCAGATACTAATGGTAGTCAATTCTTTATCGTTCAAACACCAGAAATTCCATATTCTAAAAAAGAATTGGAGCGAGGTGGTTGGCCAGCACCAATCGCTGAAGCTTATGCTGAAAATGGGGGAACACCTCACCTTGATCATCGCCACACAGTTTTTGGTCAATTGGTAGATGAAGCTTCTTATAAGGTACTTGATGAGATTGCGAGTGTCGAAGTTGGGGCTCAAGATAAGCCACTTGAAGATGTTGTCATTGAAACAGTCGAGGTAGCAGACTAAGATGAAAATTGGAGACAAGCTTAAGGGTGTTATCACAGGCATCAAGCCTTACGGAGCCTTTGTTTCCTTGGAAAATGGTACCACAGGCTTGATTCACATCTCAGAGATTAAGACAGGTTATATTGACAACATCTACAATACCCTAAAGGTAGACCAAGATGTCTTGGTTCAGGTCGTTGACTTTGATGAGTTTACACAAAAGGCCAGTCTTTCTTTGAGAACACTTGAAGAAGAAAAAAATAAAATTCCTCATCGCCACCGTTTCTCAGATAGTCGATTGAACTATGGTTTCAAGCCCTTAGCTGCAGCCATGCCAGAATGGATTGAAGAAGGCCTTGACTATCTTCGACAAGAACATGAGGAGAAATAGCAAAAGCTGACTCACGATGAGTCAGCTTTTTATATGGCTTTTGAATTTGAGTGCAAACGAAAAGGTCCTCAACTTAATTGAAGACCCTTGTGTTTTCATTAAACATCAAAATAGAGCAATTCTTTTGGTGTGTGTGTGAAGACTTCAAAGCCGTCTTTTGTAACATAACCACAGTCCTCGATACGGACACCGACTCTTTCAGGAATATAGATACCAGGTTCCACAGAGAAGCACATGCCTTCTTCGATGACCAAGTCATTGCCATCCATGATGGAAGGAAATTCGTGGACATCCATACCAAGACCGTGTCCCAGACGGTGGTTGAAGTATTCACCGTAACCAGCCTTTTCAATAACCTGACGAGCGGCAGCATCAATTTCACTGGCTGTTACACCTGGTTTGATAAAATCAAGGGCTGTCAATTGAGCTTCCAAACAGATATTGTAGATATCTTTCTTGAATTGGTCGGGTTGACCGACAGCTACGGTACGAGTCATATCTGAGACGTAGCCTTGACTGACAACACCCAAGTCAAAGAGAAGAAGGCTGTTGTTCTCAATACGGTTAGTTCCAGGAATACCATGAGGGTTTGCGGCATTATTACCTGTAAGAACCATGGTTTCAAAGGACATTTGATTAATACCGATTTTTTTCATACCAAATTCAATTTGGGCAATGATGTCAGTTTCAGTCACA
Source organism: Streptococcus sp. SV2 (assembly GCF_030440175.1). Taxonomy (NCBI): domain Bacteria; kingdom Bacillati; phylum Bacillota; class Bacilli; order Lactobacillales; family Streptococcaceae; genus Streptococcus; species Streptococcus sp. SV2. Next base: position 60,923 of record NZ_JAQFJQ010000007.1, on the reverse strand, counting down.
TCAAGAGAAATATTGTCGAAACCGATATTTACAGCTTTATCGGCATAATCACCGGCAACAATCATTTTTTGAATTTCATCAGCTGACTTGATAACGCGCATTTTTTGAATGAATGGTGTCAAGTTTTCAAAGCGACCATCAAAGACCGTTTGCAATCCTTGGAACTTAGTCACATTGAGATTGTCAAACTCTGCATAAATAATAGGGCTGTCTGTACTTGCTAGGCCAGCCTTGATTTTTTGCCATGGATTTTCAGAATCCACATAACCAAAGACTGGGAAGTCGAGTACAGCAGAGGCACGTGCAACCTCAAGAGCAGGAACAAAGAGGGCAGGCTCCCGATTTTCGTAGACGAAGAGGAACATTTGGCGTTCATGTGGATCACAATCAAAACCAGTAAGATAATTGACAGTTACAGGATCTGAAACAATAGCTAGCCCTGCTTTATTTTCATTCAAAAAATGACGAATGCGATCAAGTTTAGACATAGAAAAAACTCCTTTGTATTTCTTACACTCATTCTGTCACTTTTATAGGGAAAATGCAAGTTATTTTTTGGCTTTTCATTAAATCATTTTCTTTCATTGAGACTTTTTTAGGCTAGTTTTGTAAGCGATGGATAGTCTTGGAAACACGAAATGAGAGGTCTTTTTCTGAAATGGCTTTCTTCCTCGTAACCATAAAGAAGGAATCCCTTTCATTTTTTTGTAAAAAATCAGTCAAAATAATTGAAAGTGTTTTCAAAATTTGCTACAATTATCTTGGATAAGTGAGCGTTACGTTAGAAAGGATGTGTTTTTATGAATACTGATGAAACGATTACTATTTACGATGTTGCCCGCGAAGCTGGTGTGTCTATGGCAACGGTCTCTCGTGTTGTAAATGGAAATAAAAATGTAAAAGAAAACACTCGAAAAAAAGTGCTCGAAGTCATTGATCGCCTGGATTATCGTCCAAATGCAGTTGCGCGTGGCTTGGCGAGTAAGAAAACCACTACTGTAGGAGTTGTTATTCCAAATATTGCTAATAGCTATTTTGCGACTCTGGCAAAAGGTATTGATGACATCGCCTCTATGTACAAGTATAATATTGTTCTTGCTTCTAGTGATGAAAATGACGATCATGAAGTTGCAGTCATTAATTCTTTATTTGCTAAACAAGTGGATGGTATCATTTTCATGGGGTACCATCTGACAGAAAAAATCCGTGCAGAATTCTCTCGTACCCGTACACCAATCGTTTTAGCAGGTACGGTTGATCTTGAAAATCAATTACCAAGTGTTAACATTGATTATAAGGCTTCCGTTGAAGATGCTATTACACAGCTTGCTAAAAACAATGAAAAGGTTGCCTTTGTATCAGGACCACTGATTGATGATATTAATGGTAAGCTTCGTTTGGTTGGTTATAAGGCAGGACTTGAAAAAAATAATATGCGCTACAACGAGGGACTTGTCTTCGAAGCTAAGTATAGCTACAAAGATGGTTTTGATTTGGCACAACGTGTCTTGAATTCTGGGGCTACGGCTGCCTATGTGGGAGAAGACGAATTGGCTGCAGGCCTCCTAAATGGTCTCTTTGTAGCAGGTAAATCAGTTCCTGAAGATTTTGAAATCATTACCAGCAATGATTCACCGATTACAAGTTACACCCGTCCAAATCTAACAAGTATCAGTCTCCCTCTCTATGATTTAGGGGCAGTTAGCATGCGTATGTTGACTAAAATTATGAATAAGGAAGAACTAGAAGAAAAAGACGTTATTCTGAATCACGGTCTTACCTTACGTCAATCAACGAAATAAAAAAGGTGTTGGGGCATGATTTTGTCTCAACTTTTCCTTTGAAAAAAGGAGGAATAATGACTTTTGAGGATGCCTATTTTAAGAAGAAACGGTTAAACCCTGATAGCCTGGAGGCCTTCGGATTTAGGACCACTGATAAAGGATGGGAATTAAGAAAGCCACTCATTGACCAAGAACTTGAAGCTAGACTACTCATTGATGAAGAAGGTAATCTAAGAGGACAGGTTCTAGACATTGACCTTAATGAGCCTTATGATACCTTTCGTAGTCCCCAAGCAAGGGGAACCTATGTGGGTCAAGTCAGACAAGCCTATGGAATCCTCCTTTCGCAAGTGGCTGAATCCTGCTATGAGGATCAATTGTTTTCATCCCCACAGGCTAATCGTCTGGCAAACTTCTTGACTCAAGAATTTTTGGACCAGGCAGATCATCCATTTGAGAAATATCCAGACTATCTTTCATATCGAATTGTTGGTAAGTGGTACGCCTTGCTATTTCCTCTCAAAGGAGGAAAACTAGGGCTTGATAGTGAAAAGGCAGACCAGATTTATGATGTGGTTAATCTTAAGGTTGACCCCAAAGATATGGAACAACTCATGAAAATGGAAGGAATTTTTCCTAGTTATCACATGTCTAAGAAAAGTTGGATTAGTCTTGTCTTAGATGAAACGCTACCAGATGAGGTGGTTTTTAAGCTTGTTGCTAGGAGTCGTTCCCTAGTGGCTCCTAAACATCTTCGCAAAACTTCAGAGCCTCATTATTGGCTTATACCAGCTAATCTGAAATATTATGATATTGGAGCGGAATTTTCAGCAAATAAGGAGATTCTGTGGACCCAGAAAGCGAGTATGCAAAAGGGAGATTTCGTTGCCATCTATATTACGGCACCTACCAAAGCTATCCGTTATCTCTGTCAAGTCTTGGAGGCTAATATACCCAATCAGGGTTACCGTGAGGAGGAGAGTATTAAGGCATTGATGCGAATCAAACTGTTGCACACTTTTATGGATAAGGACTTTAACAGTGAGATTTTAAAGAACTTTGGAATTAAAACAGTTCGAGGACCACGCCATATGACGGATGAACTGGTCCAAGCTATGTCTCCTTACTTGAAAGGAAAATGAAAGGAGAAAATCATGCGAATTTTGATTGCACCTGATTCATTTAAGGAAAGTTTATCGGCAAAAGAGGTTGCCCTAGCTCTTAAATCTGGCTTTTCGAAAGCCTTACCTGATGCCGAATTTGACCTTGTCCCTATTGGTGACGGTGGTGAAGGAACCTTGGATGCTCTTGTTGAAAATTTAAATCTTGAAAAGAGAAGGATTAGGCTTCCCCATGCCTATACGAGTGATGGTTCGGTCACCTATGCTAGTGATGGACAGACTGCTATCTTTGAGATGGCCGAAATTTGTGGCTTGGAACAAATTCCTAAGGAAAAACGAAATCCTCTAGCTCTAACGACACAAGGCGTAGGTGAACTAATTGTTCATTTGGTTCAATCTGGCATCCGAGAGTTTATTATAGGCGTAGGTGGATCTGCTACCAATGATGGTGGTATTGGTATGGCATATGGATTGGGTTATCGTTTTTATGATTCTGAAGGACAGGAGCTTGAGCCAATAGGTGCTAATCTTAGCCTTATCAAAAGGGTATCGTCGCAAGGCAAGATTGATTTGTCAGCCACGACCATTCGTCTAATCACTGACGTAGATAACCCTTTGTGTGGACTAAATGGGGCCACCTATATTTTTGGTGGGCAAAAGGGGTTAGATCCTTTGCAATTTGAAAGGGTTGATCAGTCTATGAAACAATTCTACAAGGCCTTTGCTCCTGAAGTCTTACATCTTACTGGTTCAGGTGCCGGAGGGGGTATGGCTGCAGGTTTAGTGGCCTTTGCTGGTGCTGAAATTAAATCAGGTATTGACTTTGTACTTGATTGTGTTAATTTTAACCAACGGGTTAAGTCAGCCGATTTGGTCATCGTAGGAGAAGGGCGTATGGACAGACAGTCTCTATCTGGTAAGGCGCCAGTTGGTGTAGCTAAACGAACACCATCAGGTATCCCTGTCATCGCAATATGTGGTAGTCTGAAAGATGACTTACCGGATTTTCCAGTAGCTGGGATTTCAGCTGCATTCCCTATTATTGGACAAGTAGCAGCTTTAGACCAAGTCCTAGCTTCAGCCAAGGAGAATCTCTATCGAACAGGACTCAATATTGGCAACCTCATCAAGTTGAGTCAAACCTTGTGACATAAGAAAAAAGCCGACCTAGTGTCAGCTTTTATTTTCCAAAAAGTTTAGCAAAAAATCCTTTTTTGGTAATAGCTTGCTGTGTTTTTTGAGGAGCAAGAATATCGGGATGAATCTCCGAGAAGAGGACCTTATCAAGATTTTCTGCCTTATCACTATGCACGATGATTCCATATGGTGAGTGTGCTTTGGCTTCATCCACAATAGTAGCGGAAATATTGAGTGCTTGAGCAGTTTTAATATAGGTGAATTGTGTCTGGTCGGCTAGATTGGGTGAAAGCTTGAGACTTAGATGAGGGTAAGCTAATGAAAGATCTTTTAAAATCTTTGGAAATTTCTCCATTACAGTTTTCTTTTCAGCATTTTCCAATAGAATAGCTAAGACGACACGTTCTGCATAGGTTCCAAAATAGTGACGTAATTCATCAGGTTTTAAGCGCTTCTCACCACTAGCCCATTGGAGCACCTTTTTTTCAAGTGAAGTCATAGAGTTCTCCTGTTTATTTTCTTGCTAGTATTATACAATATTTTGAATTCCTTTTCATCAAGATCTTTTTCTGATATTTTCAAAATTAATTGAAAATATTAAAAAATAGAAAATCGCTAGAAAATTCTGGTTTTAATTTGCTTAACCCTTGATATTGTGGTACTATAAAGGTGTAAAAAAATTTAACTCATAAGGAGAGTATTGTAATGTCAATTATTACTGATGTTTACGCTCGCGAAGTCCTTGACTCACGCGGTAACCCAACACTTGAAGTAGAAGTTTACACTGAATCTGGTGCATTCGGACGCGGTATGGTTCCTTCAGGAGCTTCAACTGGTGAACACGAAGCAGTAGAACTTCGTGATGGTGACAAAGCTCGTTACGGTGGTCTTGGTACTCAAAAAGCAGTTGATAACGTAAACAACGTTATTGCTGAACACATCATCGGATTCGACGTACGTGATCAACAAGGTATTGACCGCGCCATGATCGCTCTTGACGGTACTCCAAACAAAGGTAAACTTGGTGCCAACGCTATTCTTGGTGTGTCTATCGCTGTAGCACGCGCAGCTGCTGACTACCTTGAAGTTCCACTTTACAGCTACCTTGGCGGATTCAACACTAAAGTTCTTCCAACTCCAATGATGAACATCATCAACGGTGGTTCTCACTCAGATGCTCCAATCGCTTTCCAAGAATTCATGATTGTACCTGCTGGTGCACCAACATTCAAAGAAGCTCTTCGTTGGGGTGCTGAAATCTTCCACACTCTTAAGAAAATCCTTAAAGAACGTGGTCTTGAAACAGCCGTAGGTGACGAAGGTGGTTTCGCACCAGCATTTGACGGTACTGAAGATGCTGTTGAAACTATCATCAAAGCTATCGAAACTGCTGGTTACAAACCAGGTGAAGATGTATTCCTTGGTTTCGACTGTGCATCATCTGAGTTCTACGAAAACGGTGTATATGACTACACTAAATTCGAAGGTGAAGGTGGAGCTAAACGTACTGCCGCAGAACAAATCGATTATATCGAAGAATTGGTTAACAAATACCCAATTATCACAATCGAAGATGCTATGGATGAAAACGACTGGGACGGTTGGAAAGCTCTTACTGAACGTCTTGGTGGTAAAGTTCAATTGGTTGGTGACGACTTCTTCGTAACTAACACAGCTTACCTTGAAAAAGGTATTGCAGAACACGCTGCTAACTCAATCCTTATCAAAGTTAACCAAATCGGTACTTTGACTGAAACTTTCGACGCTATCGAAATGGCGAAAGAAGCTGGATACACTGCAGTAGTATCACACCGTTCAGGTGAAACTGAAGATTCAACAATCGCAGACATCGCAGTTGCAACTAACGCTGGTCAAATCAAGACAGGTTCATTGTCACGTACTGACCGTATTGCTAAATACAATCAATTGCTTCGTATCGAAGATCAACTTGGTGAAGTTGCAGAATACCGTGGTTTGAAATCATTCTACAACTTGAAAAAATAAAACGTTGATTTAACAACGTTTCTAAGGACTCTAGGTTAAGCCTAGGGTTCTTTTTTTGCTATCTGAGGGTCAAGAAAGGGGCAAGGTTGACAACTCATAAAACGTCAGATATCCAACACTTTTCAATAAGTACTCTGAATAAAAAATCCCCTCAACCCTAATGTGATTGAGGGGATTTAGGCTTAGAATAAGCCTTTAATCTTGTCTAAAGCACCACTTAATCATTTCATTCCCAGAAACAAGAGCTTTTGCTTGGTCGAAGTACTCGCCTAAATTATCTTTATTGTCCTCGACAAATGTTTTGGCAGCTTCGAAATCTTTTTTCTCGATCATTTCTTTCACTTGGTTAAATAATTCCAATGGATTCATGTCTGTTCTCCTCTAAAAGTTTTCTTATAAATCCTATTTAATCATGCTTGTAGAAAACTAGCAAGAAATATGTTTGAGGGGATTATCTAAAGAATCAGCATTTCATCTAAGTGTTGGTAAACTAAAAAAGGCAGTCCCAATTGGACTGCCTTAATGGCCTATTCTTGTACAGTGGATGAGCTTTGTTCGGAAGAACTAGAACTTGAACCAGAATTTTCGGGTTCTGTTGGGTGAAGCTCTTTGTAAGACGGTGTCTTGAATAGGTCAGCTGTTGAGTGATTGCCTTTTTCTTTATAAAGGCTAGTCGATTTGTCTTTCAGTTTTTTATTGATTTCTCTTAGTTGTTCCATTTGTTTGGTATAAGAGATGGTGCTTGGGTCAGTATGTTTTAAGCCATTAGGTGTGTAGAAACGAAGGAGGTCACCGGTCTGGACAGCGTCACTCATAGAAAGCTGAGTTGCCACTGCCTTTCGAATGGCTTCGTTGTTTTTCCTTGTCGTCTCATCAGGATTGGTGATTTCCTCACCTGTTTGAGTGTTATAAAGTCTACCAGAATAGCTAGTGTATTGAGGAGTCACATACTGTCCAGATGTTCTAAATGCGACGGTTTGCTTATTATCAGGTGATAAGAGGTCTTGCCCCATCTGAATGTATGAGCTAGTGTCGACACCGAGAATATGAAGAAGTGTTGGTAGGGCATCCACTTCGCCACCAAAGGTGTTAGAGATGCCACCACCGGTATATCCAGGAATATGGATCATATAAGGGACACGTTGAAGCATAGCTTTGTCATAGTTAGACCATGTTTCAGAATTTTTTCCAAGAAGATCAGCTAGATTACTGCTTCGTGTATCAGAGATACCGTAGTGGTCACCGTACATCACAATAATGGAGTTATCATAAAGACCAGTAGCCTTGAGGTAATCGAAGAAGTCCTTGACAGCTGAGTCAAGGTAGTTAGCTGTTGCAAAATATCCGTTAACGGTTTCATCTTTTGTTTCAGCAAGTGGGAAACCTTGTTCCTTTTCATCGCCTGACAAGGAAGTGTATGGGTAATGGTTAGATACGGTTAGGTATTTAACGTAGAAAGGTTGTTGCATTTGTTCCAAGTATTTGATAGAACCTGGAAACATATACTTATCGTTTAGGCCATATTGGAAGGAGTTTTCCTCGGTTTTCTCAGTGAAGGCTGAGGAATCGAAGAAATAGTTATAACCCCACTGTTTGTAGGTGTTATTTCGATTCCAGAAGGAACCGGTGTTTCCATGGAATACAGCGGATGTATAACCACCTGTTTGAGCAAGAATAGATGGAGCAGCATAGGCAGTGTTTGTACCACCATAGTTTACCATATATGACCCTGTACTTAGTCCAAAGAGAGACGTTTCCATCAAGGTTTCGGCATCAGAGGTTTTCCCTGACTTGACTTGGTGGAAGAAGTTTGAAAAGGCAAGGGTCTCGTTTGAATGATAAATGGAATTGAGGAATGGGGTAACTTCATAAGACTTACCATCGACTTGGAGCTTGTAATCAATCAGGAACTGTTGGAAGCTTTCCAAGTGAATGACAATGACATTTTTTCCCTTGGCAATTCCGAAATACTTAGGATCTGGTGCAACGTAGTGTTCTTTGACATAGGCTTGAACCTTTTTCATATCCTCCGCTGTTGCAGAAGAACGAGCTTGCGAAGCCTGATAAGTCAGGTTACCAGAATAAGCGGTAAAGAAGGGAATACCCATAGCACGAACAATATAGTTGTTTGAGAAACCACGTGTTAGCAACTCACCCCGGTTAACTTCTGCTAAGAAAAGGTTAACGGATAGAAGGAGTGTCGCCAGTGCTGTAACGGCAAAACTAGCTCGTTTATTAAAGGGTTTACTGTCTGTTTGGAGTTTCTTTCTGAAACCAGCGTAAATGAAGAAAGGAATATCAATTAAGTAAAAGATATAACTTGGTTCAAAAAGGTTCTTGGCTGAGTCTCCAAGTCCTGCTGCTGAGCTGGAGCTCGCTAGTATGGTATTTACCGTGATGAAGTCCGTAAACTCTCCAAAGTAGACCACATTGGCAATGAGCAGAAGGTTAAGGATGACATAAATAGCAATCGTGATGCTATAAAAGAATCGTCGTTTCTTGAAGTAAAGCCCCAATCCTAGAAGCATTAACCCTAGCGGAATGGGATTAATCAGCGAAAGCATAACCTGATACTTGCTTTCCAACTCAAGATTAATATTGACGTAATAAGCGAATATGGTTTTTAGCCAGTAGAAAAAGAGCAACAAGAGGATGAATCCAAGTCTTGATGACACTCCTTTCCAAAAGGCGTCAATTAATTTTTTCAAAGCAATACTTCCTTTGATTCTGTATTATCCTAACTATTATACCAAATAACAAAATGACTCTCAAAAATTTACTGCCATCTGGTGTGATATTCCTTGACATATAATTGATAAAATCTAGTTATGAAACAGAAATACGAGGATTTTTTTGGTATAATAGTAACATGAGTATATTGACGGTAAGTCCCATTGCGGAGAAAAAAATCAAACAAGGAAAGCAATTGCTTTTAGCTGAAGATTTTCCAAATGTAAGTGAAAACAATCAGTTGATTTATCTTTATAACCAGTCTAAGACTTTTTTAGGAACGGGCTATTTGTCTAGCCAAAATAAAGGTATAGGTTGGTTTCTCTCTAATAAAAAGCAAAAATTGACTCTGGCTTATTTTCAGAGGCTTTTTGAACAGGCTAAGCTAAAACGCCAGACTTACTATGACAATGAGTTGACGACGGCTTTTCGTCTCTTTAATCAAGATGGAGATGACTTTGGTGGCCTCACCATTGATTTATATGGAGATTATGCCCTCTTTTCATGGTACAATGCCTTTGTTTATTCCTTGAAGGATGTTATTGTAGAGGCTTTTCAAACGGTCTTTCCTGAGGTTTTGGGAGGCTATGAAAAAATTCGTTTTAAGGGTCTTGATTTTGAATCGGAACATCTTTTTGGAAAAGAGGCGACTGATACTTTTACCATTTTGGAAAATGGAGTAACTTATGAAGTTTTCCTCAACGATGGGTTGATGACAGGGATTTTCCTTGATCAGCATGAAGTTCGCGATGGTTTAGTTAATGGTTTGGCTCTTGGCAAATCTGTCTTAAATATGTTTTCTTATACGGCAGCTTTTTCAGTTGCTGCTGCTATGGGAGGTGCAATTGAGACCACTTCAGTCGATTTAGCAAAGCGGTCACGTGAATTGTCCACAGCACATTTTAAGGCTAATGGTTTTAGTATGGACAATCATCGCCTCGTCGTAATGGATGTTTTTGATTATTTCAAATATGCCAAGAAAAAAGGTTTGACCTATGATTTTATCGTTATTGATCCACCAAGTTTTGCTCGTAACAAGAAACGCACCTTCTCAGCAAGTAAGGATTATCATAAGTTGATTGCGCAGAGTCTTGATATCCTGACAGAGCGTGGAACAATCATCGCAAGTACTAATGCAGCTAATATGACTGTGCAACAGTTTAAAAAGCAACTGCGTAAGGGTCTGGGTGATGTTTCGGCGGATTTTGTTAACCTGCAACAATTGCCAGCGGATTTCACCGTCAATCCTAATGATCCGGCATCAAACTATTTGAAAGTATATACAATAAGGGTAAATAAATGAAAATTGTAGTTCCAATTATGCCTACTAGCTTAGAGGAGGCACAAGCGCTTGAATTGTCTCGTTTTGCTGGGGCAGATATTATTGAATGGCGTGCAGATTTTTTGGATAAGGATAGTATTTTAACGGTTGCACCGGCCATTTTCGAGAAATTTGCCGGTTTTGAAATTATCTTTACCATTCGTACAACACGTGAAGGTGGAAACATTGAATTGACCGATGCAGAGTATGTGGCGCTTATCAATGATGTGTCTGCTATCTATTCGCCAGACTATATTGATTTTGAGTACTTTACACACAAGGCGGTCTTTGATCAGATGCTTGGGTATTCAAATTTGGTGTTGTCTTATCATAATTTCAACGAGACCCCAGAAAATCTTATGGAGCTCCTGTCTGAAATGACGAATTTGACGCCACGAGTCGTTAAGGTGGCTGTTATGCCACAACATGAGCAAGATGTTCTTGACCTTCTGAATTTCACACGTGGTTTTAAGGCCTACAATCCTAATCAGGAGTTTGCTACCATGTCAATGGGTAAACTTGGTCGTTTGTCTCGCTTGGCGGGTGATTTGGTAGGGTCATCATGGACCTTTGCTAGTCTTGATAATGCCAGTGCACCGGGCCAAGTTAGTTTGGCAGATATGCGAAAGGTTAGGGAGGTTTTGAATGCAGATTGATGGATATACACGCTTAGCTGCTGTCGTTGCCAATCCAATCAAACATTCCATTTCTCCTTTTATTCATAATTTAGCTTTTGAAAAGACACAAGTGAATGGTGTCTATCTTGCTTGGGAAATTCCAGAGTCAGATCTGGCTGAGACTGTTGAAAATATTAGACGTTATGATATGTTCGGTATCAATCTATCTATGCCCTATAAGCAGAAGGTTATTTCTTTTTTGGATGAGCTTAGTCCTGCAGCACAATTGATTGGTGCGGTTAATACGGTTGTTAATCGTGATGGCCATTTGATTGGTCATAATACAGATGGTTTTGGTTTTTTTGCCAGCCTCAAGAATTTCAGTCCTAAAGGTGCTCATCTAATGATTTTGGGTGCTGGTGGAGCAGCTAAGGCTATTGTGACGCAAGCTGTTCTTGACGGTGCCAAAAAGGTCAGTATCTATGTTCGTCCCCAGTCATTGGATAAGGCAAAAAACAGTTTTAAGACCTTGATGGACCAAACGGATGGTCACTTGGAATTTCATGCTTTAAGTGATGTTGACTATTTTCAAGAAGAACTAGGCCAGGCCGATTTATTGGTGAATGCGACAAGTGTAGGTATGGATGGAAAATCCTTGCCAATCGCCAAAGATACTATATTTCCTAAGGGGCTTTTGATTGCGGATATTATTTATCAGCCTTTTGAAACACCTTTCTTGGCCTTGGCTAGACAACAGGGACTGGAAGCCGTAAATGGTTTGGGCATGTTACTGCATCAAGCAGCAGGTGCCTTTAAACTATGGACGGGTAAGGACATGTCAACAGATGCTATTTGGCAGGAATTAGAAAAGATATACAATAGCTAGGAGGGGACAGCGATGAAACTAGAGGTAAATTTAACACATAACCCTTATGACATTATCATTGAAAAGGGAGCTCTTAAGATGGTAGGTCAATGGGTCAAGTCACTTTGGAAACCACAAAAGATTGCGCTTATTACAGACAACCATGTGGGTGGCTTATACGCTGAAAGAGTTAAGCTTAGCTTGGAGCATGAGGGCTTTGAGGTTGTCGTTTTTGATTTCCTAGAAGGTGAAGCAAGTAAAAATCTTAGGACTGCTAACAAGGCTTATGAATTTTTGATTAAGAATGGCATGACACGTAGTGATGGGATTGTCGCTCTTGGTGGTGGCGTTGTTGGCGACCTAGCAGGCTTTGTCGCTTCAACTTATATGCGTGGGATTCATTTTGTTCAGGTCCCAACTAGTCTAACTGCCCAGGTGGATTCATCTATTGGTGGTAAGACAGGTGTGAACACGCCTTTCGCTAAGAATATTGTGGGAACCTTTGCTCAACCTGATGGGGTCTTGATTGATCCTAATGTCCTTGAGACACTTGGTAAACGTGAATTGATTGAAGGTATGGGTGAGGTTGTCAAATACGGTTTGATTGACGATCCTGAACTTTGGCACCTCCTTGAGAGCATTGATGGTTCAGTTCACAGTATTTTAGAAAACTCAGAAACTATCATTTACCGTTCATGTAATGTGAAGCGTAAAATTGTCGTTGAAGACGAGTTTGAAGGTGGGGTTCGTATGTACCTCAACTTTGGTCATACGATTGGGCACGCTGTTGAACAAACCGCTGGTTACGGTAAGGTCATGCACGGTGAAGCGGTGGCTATCGGAATGGTTCAGATTTCACGTGTGGCTGAGGGAAAAGGACTAATGCCTCAGGGTATCACTCGTCAAATTGCCGAGATGTGTGCCAAATTTGGTTTGCCAGTAGATTATGAGCCATGGCGTGTTGAGGAGCTCTATACTGCTCTCACACATGATAAAAAGGCTCGTGGTAATAGCATTAAGACTGTTATCGTTCCAGAAATCGGTAAGACAGCTATCAATCAGATTCCTTTGGTTGAAATGAAAGAATACTTGGAGAAATAAATGAGATATTTAACAGCAGGTGAGTCTCACGGACCACGTCTAACAGCAATTATCGAGGGTGTTCCAGCTGGTCTTCCCTTGACGGCTGAAGATATCAATGGTGATTTGAAACGCCGCCAAGGTGGTTATGGTCGTGGTGGCCGTATGAAAATTGAGTCTGATAAGGTTGAAATTACTTCTGGTGTTCGTCATGGGAAAACTACAGGGGCTCCAATTACCCTCCATGTCATCAATAAGGACCATCAAAAATGGTTGGATATCATGGCTGTGGAAGACATTGAGGACTGTTTGAAAACCAAACGTAAAATCACTCACCCACGTCCTGGCCATGCTGACTTGGTTGGTGGTATGAAATACCGTTTCGATGATTTACGTAATTCTTTGGAACGTTCTAGTGCGCGTGAAACAACTATGCGTGTGGCGGTTGGTGCTGTCGCTAAACGTATCTTGGCTGAGCTTGATATTGAAATTGCTAACCATGTGGTGGTCTTTGGTGGTAAGGAAATTGATGTGCCTGAGAATTTGACGGTCGCTCAAATCAAGGAATTGGCTCAACAGTCAGATATTTCAGTTGTTAACCAAGAGCGTGAACAAGAAATTAAAGATTACATTGACCAAATCAAAAAAGAAGGTGATACCATTGGTGGTGTCGTTGAAACGGTCGTTGGGGGTGTCCCTGTGGGTCTTGGCTCTTATGTGCAATGGGATACAAAACTTGATGCCAAGATTGCCCAAGCAGTTGTTTCCATCAATGCCTTCAAGGGTGTCGAGTTTGGTCTTGGTTTCAAGGATGGCTACCTCAAGGGTTCTCAAGTCATGGATGAGATTCTTTGGAATGAAGAAGACGGCTATACGCGTCGCACCAACAACCTTGGTGGGTTTGAAGGTGGTATGACCAATGGCCAACCAATTGTAGTCCGTGGGGTTATGAAGCCAATTCCAACCCTCTACAAGCCATTGATGTCTGTGGATATCGAAACTCACGAGCCATATAAGGCAACTGTTGAACGTTCAGATCCTACGGCCTTACCGGCAGCGGGTGTCGTTATGGAATCGGTGGTTGCTACAGTCGTAGCCAATGAAATCTTGGAAAAATTTTCTTCTGATAATTTGGAAGAATTGAAAGAAGCGGTGGCACGTCACCGTGATTATGTGAAAAACTTTTAAGCAGCATCAATGAAAAGATGGGAGTAGTAATGAGTAAGAAAACGATTTATATCGCAGGCTTGGGTCTGATTGGAGGTTCTTTGGGTCTCGGAATTAAAAGAGATCATCCCGATTATGAGATTCTTGGATATAATCGCTCTGACTATTCTCGAAATATTGCGCTGGAGCGTGGGATTGTTGACCGAGCAACAAATGATTTCAAGGAGTTTGCTCCGTTGGCGGATGTGATTATCTTGGCTGTGCCTATCAAGCAAACAGTGTCCTACTTGAAAGAGTTGGCCAACTTGAACTTGAAAGATAATGTCATCATCACAGACGCCGGCTCAACCAAGCTTGATATTGTTGAGGCAGCTGAGCATTACCTAGCAGGAAAAAATGTTCAGTTTGTAGGTTCCCATCCTATGGCTGGTTCCCATAAATCAGGGGCTATTGCAGCCGACGTGACGCTTTTTGAAAATGCCTATTATATTTTCACACCGACAAGTCTGACAAGAGAGACAACTATCCCAGAGCTTAAGGACATCTTGTCTGGGCTTAAGTCACGTTTTGTGGAGATTGATGCGGCTGAACACGACCGTGTAACCAGTCAAATCAGTCACTTTCCCCACCTTTTAGCTTCTGGTCTTATGGAGCAGGCGGCTGATTATGCTCAGGCTCACGAGATGACTAATCACTTTGCGGCTGGGGGGTTCCGAGATATGACCCGTATTGCTGAGAGTGAACCTGGTATGTGGGCTTCCATTCTCATGACTAATGGGCCTGCCGTTTTGGATCGTATTGAAGATTTCAAAAAGCGTTTGGACCATGTGGCTGATTTGATTAAGGCTGAGGATGAAAATGCTATTTGGGAGTTCTTTGACAACGGTCGCAAGAAACGCAAAGAGATGGAAATCCACAAAAAGGGTGGCGTGGAAAGTGCCTTCGATATTTTTGTGGATGTTCCTGACCGTGAGGACGTTATCCTCAGCATTATGGAATTGTTGCGGGGAACGTCTTTGGTTAACCTTCGGATCAATGAAGAAAATCGTGAAGATATTCACGGTATCCTTCAAATTACTTTTAAAAATGAAAAAGATCGCACGCATGCTAAGACTGTTATTGAAGCCAATACAGACTATCATGTGGTGATCGCCTAGGAGAATACAATGACAAATATTTATGATTTAGCAAATGAGTTGGAACGTGGCATTCGTGCCCTTCCTGAGTACAAAACTTTGGTAGAGAAAAAAGAAGCCATTGCAGCTGATGCTGAAGCTAGTGCGCTTTTCAAAGAGTTCACTGACTTCCAAGAGGATTTCTATGCTAAAATGCAAGCTGGTACAATGCCAACTGCAGAAGAACAAGCAGCTGTTCAAGAATTGGGTCAAAAGGTAGAAGCTAATGCCCTTTTGAAAGAATACTTGGCTGCACAACAAGGTTTGTCTGTTTATTTGAACGATATTGAACGTATCATCTTCAAACCTTTGCAAGAATTGAATAGTTAATCAAAGAGGGTGTGTCAATTGACAGGCCCTTTTCTGCATTAAAGGAGGTAAATTATGGCTCGTAAAATTGGAATTATTGGAATGGGAAATGTTGGTGCTGCGGTAGCTCATGGGGCAATCGCTCAAGGATTAGCCGATAGTTATGTCTTTATTGATATCAATGATAAAAAGGCTGAAGCAGATGCTCAGGATTTTAAGGATGCCATGGCCAATCTGCCTAGCTATGCTAAGATTGTTGTCAATGATTATGCAGCCCTTGAAGATGCTGATGTGATTATTTCATCGCTTGGTAATATTCAGTTGCAGCATAATGCTGGTGAAGATCGTTTTGCTGAATTTCCATTTACCCGAGAAGCAGTCTATCAAGTTTCTCAAGAACTCAAAAAGTTGGATTTTAAAGGTGTCCTTGTGGTTATTTCAAATCCTGTTGATGCCGTATCAGCTCTCTATCAGGAATTCACAGGCTGGCCAAGAGAACGTGTGATTGGGACAGGGACTTTACTCGATACGGCGAGAATGAAGGCAGCGGTAGGAGATGATTTATCAGTCAATCCCAAATCAGTATCTGGCTACAATCTTGGCGAACATGGGAATTCCCAATTTACAGCATGGAGTCAAGTCAAGGTTAAAGGGCAAGACATTACAGAATTGACAAGCGAAGAAGAGCGACAAAATTTGTTCATGGCATCCATGAAGGGTGGCCACAAAGTCTTTTATGGTAAGGGGTATACGTCTTACGGCATTGCCAGTGCGGCTCTTCGTTTGGTGTCTATTATCCTTTCGGATGCTCAAGAAGAAGTGGCAGTATCAAGCTATCAAGAAGCATATCAAACCTATCTTGGCTATCCAGTCATCCTAGGGCGTCATGGGGTGGCTGCTCCAGTTCGCTTGTCTTTGTCGGCTGAGGAAAAAAATCTTTTGCAGGAGTCTGCTAACTTGATTCGGAACCGTGTTCAAGAGGCGGTTGCCTTCTTGAAAGAAAAGTATGGCAATACAAACGAGTGAATATTTTGACAATTCAGTCTATGGTTGGGCTTTCGATTATGGTATAATGAGAGTAACTATAAAATTTTCAGGAGTAACCTATGAAACTAGAAACCAAGGCCCAAGGTCTTCATGGCAGCTTGCGTATCCCTGGTGACAAGTCAATCAGTCACCGTTCGATTATGTTCGGAAGTCTTGCCAAAGGTGTGACAACTGTTCGTGATATTTTACGAGGTGAGGATGTCCTCTCAACTATGCAGGTCTTCCGTGATTTGGGTGTGACTATCGAGGATGATGGTGATGTGGTACGCATTCACGGTGTTGGTTTTGATGGTCTCAAGGCTCCTCAAAACAAATTGGACATGGGTAACTCTGGAACATCCATTCGCTTGATTTCAGGTGTGCTTGCAGGTCAAGATTTCGATGTAGAGATGTTTGGAGATGATTCCCTTTCAAAACGTCCGATGGACCGTGTGACCATTCCCTTGCGTCAGATGGGTGTAGAGGTTTCTGGTCAAACAGACCGTGATTTGCCACCATTGAAAATGCACGGTAGCAAGTCCCTTAAACCTATTCATTACCAATTGCCAGTGGCCTCTGCTCAGGTTAAATCTGCTCTTATTTTTGCAGCGCTTCAAGCTGATGGTGAATCTGTCATCATTGAAAAGGAAAAAACACGTAATCATACAGAGGATATGATTCAGCAGTTTGGTGGTCAGCTTCAAGTAGATGGCAAGGAAATTCGTATTTCTGGTGGCCAAAGCTTTACTGCTCAAGAAGTCGTGGTTCCAGGTGACATTTCTTCAGCGGCCTTTTGGTTGGTAGCGGGACTCGTGGTGCCTAACTCTAAGATTGTCTTGGAAAATGTCGGCATCAACGAGACACGTACGGGTATCATTGATGTGATCAAAGATATGGGTGGTAAGATTACCCTTTCAGATATTGACCAAGTTGCCAAATCTGCGACTATTACGGTTGAAACTTCAGAACTTAAAGGAACTGAAATTGGTGGCGATATCATTCCACGTTTGATTGATGAACTTCCGATTATCACACTCTTGGCGACGCAAGCCCAAGGTAAGACAGTGATTCGTGATGCTGAAGAACTCAAGGTCAAAGAGACCGACCGTATTCAGGTGGTGGCAGATGCCTTGAATGCTATGGGGGCTGATATTGTTCCAACAGAGGATGGTATGATTATCACTGGTAAGACCGCTCTTCATGGAGCAGAGGTCAATACCTTTGGTGACCACCGAATTGGTATGATGACAGCTATTGCTGCTCTCTTGGTTCAAGATGGTGAGGTTG
Organism: Streptococcus sp. SV2; assembly: GCF_030440175.1. Taxonomy (NCBI): domain Bacteria; kingdom Bacillati; phylum Bacillota; class Bacilli; order Lactobacillales; family Streptococcaceae; genus Streptococcus; species Streptococcus sp. SV2. The sequence continues at coordinate 43,300 of NZ_JAQFJQ010000007.1, read as the reverse complement.
ACTTGCAACGTGCAGAAGCTATCAATACAAGTTACCCAAGCTTCTTTAGTGACTTGGAAGGATTGCTCAATGGCTAAAGTTTTATTGGGCTTTATGGGAGTTGGTAAGAGTTCCGTCGCCCCATACCTGGATGGTCGTTTCGTTGATATGGATCAGGTCATCGAGGAGAAAATCGGCATGTCCATTGCTGATTTTTTTGCAAAAGAAGGTGAAGCAGCCTTTCGTCAGATTGAGTCTGAGACTTTGGAAGAACTTCTCCAAGAGGGAGATGATGTCGTCATCTCTACTGGAGGTGGTGTCGTTGTAACGGAGCGTAATCGTCAGCTCTTGATCAAGAATCGTAAGCATAACGTTTGGCTCCACGCTTCTTTCGATGTGGTCTATGATCGCATTAAAAAGGATACTAAAAATCAACGTCCCCTCTTTCTCAACCATTCTAAAGAGGAATTCAAAGCCATTTACGATGGTCGCATGGCCCTCTATCAAGGTTTAGCAGACTTGGTTGTCACAGTCGATAACCGTACACCAGAAGAAGTAGCAAGGTTTATCAAATGTATGTAGGTTATTTGGGCCCGATCGGGTCGTTTACGCATAATGCAGCCTTAAAAGCTTTTCCTAAGGCTGACTTGGTTTCACTGGGAACCATTACTGAAGTTATCAAGTCTTATGAAGAAGGACGTGTGAATTATGCGGTTATTCCGGTAGAAAATTCTATCGAGGGCTCTGTTCATGAGAGTTTAGACTATCTTTTTCACCAGGCAGATATTCGTGCTGTGGCGGAGATTGTTCAGCCTATCAAGCAACAGTTGATGGCGGTTAAGGACCATGCACAGATTGAGAAAATCTTTTCACACCCTCAGGCAATTGCTCAAGGGAAGAAGTACATTAAACAGCACTTTCCCAAGGCTAAGATTGAAACAACAGCCAGTACAGCCTTTGCCGCTCGCTTTGTCGCTGAAAATCCTGATCAACCTTATGCAGCCATCGCACCTAGTGCTGCTGCTGAGGAATATGGTCTTGAAATTTTAGCCAAGGATATCCAAGAAATTGAGAAGAATTATACCCGTTTTTGGGTGCTTGGAAACTCTGTTCCTGAGATTCCTCTTCATCAGATTGATTGTAAATTAACGCTGGCCTTGACCTTGCCTGACAATATGCCGGGTGCGCTTTATAAAGCCCTGTCTACCTTTGCTTGGCGAGGCATTGACTTGACTAAGATTGAAAGTCGTCCTTTGAAGACTGTGCTTGGCGAATATTTCTTTATCATTGATTGTGATTATACACAGGAGAAGTTGGCTCAGTTTGCTCTTGAAGAGTTAACTGCAGTTGGAATTGGATATAAAATCTTGGGTGCTTACCAGGTATATGAAATTTAAAGGGAAATCTTATGACCAAATCTAACAATGGGCCGTTTACGCATCATGAACGGTTACGTTACAGCTATCTTTTAAAAAATCTTGCTTACCTCAATGGGCAGCAGGCTTCGGAATTCAATTATCTGCAAAGTAAGTTGGATGCTTATGAAGCGGAGCGCTCCTATGGAAGGTATCAGGAGCAAAGAGAGGATGACTATCAAGCCGCTTGGCGACAGTCTTATGACAATCGTCGGGAAAGCTATCAGGAGCCTGATTATGAGAATGTTCATCAGCTGACAGACGAAGGACTCCCCATTTATCGAGAGGAGGCCCCTCAAAGCAGACCTGAGCGAAAAAAAGTTCCTAAAAAACGACGTCCTATCTCAAAAACTGCTTCTAAACCAAGCCCTCAACCAGCTAAGAAGAAGCGACCAAAGAAAAAGCGAAGACTCAAGAAAGTCGTTAAGCTAGTGCTTAGTTGCTTAAGTCTTGGTGTTGTCTTTTTGGTGCTGGCTATGGCCTATCAATTTTACAAGGGGACAGACCTATCTGCGGCCGGAAATAACGGTAAATCTTACCAGCCTGCCTTAGTTGAGACCTTTAACGGCAAGGATACTAGAGATGGGGTTAATATCCTTATCCTTGGTTCGGACCAACGTGTGAGTCAGGAATCTACAGATGCTAGAACGGACTCCATCATGGTCATCAATGTGGGCAATAAGGAAGGTAAAATCAAGATGGTCAGCTTTATGCGTGATACCTTGGTTAATATTAAAGGCGCTTCAGAATCAGAGTATTCTCAAGACTTGAAACTCAATTCAGCCTTCAATATTGGTGAGCAAAATAACCATCAAGGGGCAGAACTCATACGTGAGACGCTCAAGCGGAATTTTGACATAGATATTAAGTATTACGCTATGGTTGACTTTGAGACCTTTGCGACGGGGATTGATACCTTATTTCCGAATGGTGTGGAAATCAATGCCAAATTCTCCACTGTTGATGGTAAAAAAGTGTCCTCAGTCAAAGTTCCAGATGATTTGAGAATGGACAAGAATGGTCATGTGCCAAATCAAACCATCAAAATTGGTGAACAAAATATGGATGGGCGCACCCTTCTGAACTATGCCCGTTTTCGTAAGGATGATGAAGGGGATTATGGCCGTACCAAGCGTCAACAACAAGTCATTCAAGCTATGATGAAGCAAGTTAAAAATCCGCTTAGTCTTTTTAAGGGACCTGAGGCTTTAGGGAAGGTTTACTCTCTGACCTCAACCAATATGAGCATGACAGAAATGTTGGATTTGGGTCTTTCAAATGCCAGTAGTTTCAAAAATGGTATCAGTTCTCAAACTATTCCATCAGATGGTGATTGGGTAGATAACTATGACCTCTACGGCGGTCAAGGTATTGAAATTGATTTTGACAGTTACCAGGCTAAGTTAAAGAAATTAGGATTTAGATAAGAAAAAAACAAGCTTGTTCAGTGTGAACAGGCTTGTTTTTAGTGTGCGTCCGCTACAAGAGCATGATACAAAAGCTTCAGAAAATGATAGAGCAAATATACCATAATGGCAAGAACTGGTAAGAACTCGGCTAGATAAATCAGATGGGTCATCGGATTCATGAGCTTAAGGCTAGTAGTAGCTGCCTTGAAAGCATTGGCGCTGTTAACCAAGGGGAAGCTAAAAGCTGCAAAGAGTGGGATAAAGCCTTTTTTGACCAGTCTTACGAAGAGATTAAGAGCATAGAAAAAGAATGCTTGCGAGAATAAGAGTAGGACAAGTAAAATAATAGTTGCAGGTCTTTGATTACTCTTGATTGAGCTGGTAATGAGAAGGGCCAGAGGTGCTGCTAAAATGGCAAGTATAGGTCGATAGAGGTGAGGAATGGCTATCTGTCTCATTCTCCACAAAACAAGTGGAAAGAGGGCTAAAGTCGCAAATCCCGTTACTCCCAGAATAAGTCCCTTGATGCTAGTTGGAAGACTAGCGGGTACTGTCATAAGACTGATAGCTGGGCCAACATAGACCACGAACCAGCTTGGATAAACTTGATTCAAAGAGAGTGGGCGTAAAAAACGCAGACTGAAAAAAATAATATAGGCAATATAAAGTCCAAGGAGTCCAATCCAAGTCACACTTAAGCCTGTCTGAGCTAGTGGGAGGCGGCTGGCAAATAGAAAGGCAGCCATAAAGAAACTAGCAAAGGCTGATGCAACGACTGGGTTTCGCAAATCTTCTCTTATTTGTTCAAATCCAAGAATCAAGCGTCCCAGTATAAGTATAAAACCTATACTGGCTAAACACCAAATACCCTGAGCAATCAGGGTATAGTGGCTTATTTGATTGGATAAACTAAAGAGGGCAAGAACTAGACTAGATAGGGCCAAGGGAATTTTCTTAAAAAATACCTTCATTGGTCCACCGGCCTTTCTAGCTAGCCGCAAGAATGTGACGAAGCTGAACCGCACTCGGAGATACAATTGGAAGGAAGACGCCTTCATTCCAACGACGGATAAAGCTTGACTCTGATTCTTTCAAATAGCCACGACCACCACTAGCTTGAAGTTCGAGGAGCAAGCTGTTGGCTACGACATCGACAATATCGATACGCAATTGGAAAAGTTCACGTGGTTTTTCAATGAAATAATCGGCATCATTAAGCCCTGCAAAGAGTTGCTCTTGGATAGCAAGAAGATTTTCACGTGTAGCTTCAAATTCTTCACGAAGAACGCTACGGTTACTGTTTAGACTAGCTTCAACCTCATCAAGAGAACGTTTAGCCAAACCAAAGGCAAGACCAAATTGGAAACCAAGGAAGTTTGGACGTGTTTTGGCAATATAGTCCGTACCTTCTTTTGAAAGGATCCAATTAGGATCTAACTTAACGTGATCGAAAGTAAGAGAGGCGGTGTTAGCACCCTGAAGGGAAACAAATTCCAAATCTTCAGAACGGCTGAGGCCCTCAGCTTCAGATGGAATAGTGATAATCCAAGGTTGGCTACCGTCTTTAAAGTCAGCAGCAAAAAGAGCAGCGAATTTATCAGAACGTAGGTTAGTTACCCAAGGCAAACGGCCATCGAGATAGTAGTCATCACCTTCTTGACTGATGGTAACATTCAATTCTTCAATATCAGACAAGAATTTGACCGCATTTGACAAGCCAGTTCCACCAGCACGCTCACCGGTATACAATTCTTTCAACCATGTTTCACGAGGGTAAGCATTGTCACTCGCAAGGATATACTCGATGAAAGTACGGTGCCCCCAAGAAATAAAGGAAGCTGTCAAAGAGTGTTGTGCCAATTCATCAAGTACATCAACGACTTGAGTAGGACCACCACCTAGGCCATCAAACTCAGCAGGTACGCCGATTTTAAAGACGTCGTTTTCAGCAATTTTTTCAAGAAGTTGGTCCGCAATGGGTCCAGACTCTTGGTCAATATGGTCAGCGTTGGTGTCCAACCAAGTAAGGAATTCTTTTGAAAAATGTGACATAGGCTTAGGTCCTCCTCTAGTTTATCCTTTGGTTTTGAATTAAGCGAATTCTTGAAGTTCAGGGTTAATCGGTGTTTGTGCGAGATTGTTAGCGTAGTTACACAAGCTAGCAAGGCTGACACCCAAGATAACGTCAAGGGCATTTTGAGCAGTGTAACCAGCTTCCAAGAAGTCATTGTAGGCTTCGTCACCAACAGCACCTTTGGTATTGATCACGGCAATAGTGAATTTAGCAAGGGTATCAAGTTTTGGATCGTCTTCGATTGGTGTACGGTTACGAAGGGCTTCCAAGAGTTGTGGTGTCATTTGGATTTGCTTGATTGAAAAGGCTGTGTGACCTGCCACACAGAAAGCACATCCGTTAGTAACAGCAGCTGTAATTTGAACAACCTCACGTTCAGTTGGTGTCAATGAATTGCGACGGTTGATTTCACCGACAGTACGGTAAGTTTCAAGCGCAGTTGGCGCATTAGCAAGGAGACCAATCAAGTTTGGAATGAATCCCCCATTAGCATCTTTGACTGTTTGAAGGACGTCTTTAACTTCTTCTGGTGCAGTTTCGATTGTATGAATGGTAATATCTGGCATGATTATTCTCCTTTATATAGAAACGACAGCCAGCCTAGTGGCTGAGTCGTGTAATTTTTTGTCATGTATCTATGATAGCACTGTTTGACTTTTCTGAAAAATCTATATTATTTATAGCCAGCCATAAATTTAATTTATATGTGCTATAATGGAGGGTAGCAAGTGGCTTTTTAGGCAACTCTAAAGCCCTATAAGAGTAAAGAAAGTTGAATTATGTTAAATAAAAACGCTATTGTAGAAGTTGAAATTGTCGATTTGACACATGAAGGAGCAGGCGTTGCCAAGGTGGACGGCTTTGTCTTTTTCGTGGATAATGCCCTTCCAGGCGAAGTCATCAAGATGCGTGTGCTTAAGCTCAAGAAAAATATCGGCTTTGGTAAGGTTGAGGAGTTTGTGACCCTTTCACCAAACCGTAATCAGGACATTGATGCAACCTATCTCCGTTCAGGGATTGCTGATTTTGGACATATGACCTACGAGGAGCAGCTCAAGTTCAAGCGTAAACAAGTTGTGGACAACCTCTATAAGACAGCAGGCATCTCAGACGTAGAGGTCACTGAAACATTGGGGATGGAGACGCCTTACGCCTACCGTAACAAGGCTCAGGTACCTGTTCGCCGTGTTAAAGGTCAGCTTGAAACAGGTTTCTACCGCAAGAATTCGCACGACTTGATTCCAATTGAAGATTTCCTTATCCAAGACAAGGAAATTGATAAACTCATTGTCTTTGTCCGTGACCTTCTCCGTCGCTATGACCTCAAACCATACGACGAGAAGGAGCAGACAGGTTTGATTCGTCACTTGGTGGTTCGTCGTGGCCATTATTCAGGTCAGATGATGTTGGTCTTTGTAACGACCAGACCAAAAGTCTTCCGTATTGACCAAGTCATTGCTAAAATTACAGAAGCTTTCCCAAGTGTCGTTTCTATCATCCAAAACATCAACGATAAGAACACTAACGCCATCTTTGGTAAGGAGTTCCGAACTCTTTATGGTCAAGACACCATCACAGACAGTATGTTGGGTAATGACTATGAGATTTCTGCCCAGTCTTTCTATCAGGTTAACACCGAGATGGCTGAAAAACTCTACCAAACAGCCATTGACTTCTCAGACCTAAACAGCGATAGCATTGTTATTGATGCCTACTCAGGAATCGGGACAATCGGTTTGTCATTTGCAAAACAGGTCAAGGAAGTCTACGGCGTTGAAGTCATCGAAACAGCCGTCGAAGATGCCAAGAAAAATGCAGAACGCAACGGCATTACTAACGCCCACTATGTGGCTGACTCAGCTGAAAATGCCATGGCCAAGTGGAGTAAGAATGGCATCAAACCAGACGTCATCATTGTGGATCCACCACGTAAGGGCTTGACTGAAAGCTTCATCAAAGCCAGCGTCGCCATGCAACCTGAGAAGATTACTTATGTCTCATGTAACCCAGCAACCATGGCGCGTGATATCAAACTCTACCAAGAGTTGGGCTATGAATTGAAGAAAGTACAGCCGGTGGATCTTTTTCCGCAAACGCATCATGTTGAGACGGTCTGTCTGATGTCTAGGAAAGAGAAATAAATAGCGAAAAGTAGCGTATTTACGGGCTTTTTTGAGATTTAGCAATAGCTCATGAAAGTCCGTATTTCTTATATGAAAACATATCTACTGTAAAATCAGTCAAAGGGTTTAGGCAGTGGATTAGATGTCAAAGGTTGTGGCAATAGGATAGATGTTATCTAGGTTGCAAACTCAATTTGAGTGAGTGATTTAGATGCTGTCTAATCCGGCAACTCAACTGTTGACACTATGGAAGGCAGTGGATTAGATACTATGGAAGGAGAAAAGGGTTATCCATGGGTAGAGCAAAGAAAAAAAGAGACGCCAAAAGAAGAAAGAATATGCATACCAGAAATTCTATACGAATTAAGATGGGAAAACCTATCTTCTTTACTCTGACGCATTGTAGCAAAAAATTGAAGGGTATTTCTAACAGATTTAATTATAAAGCAAACATGCATAATCTTTGTTTTGTGGATGCGAGCTTTTATAATGTAAAATATCAAGCTTCAATTATGACTGACTGTAATTATAGAAACGCTAATGTTATAGGAGTTGATTTCTTTAATTGCAACATGAGAGGGACTTCATTTAAAAACGCAAAGTTAAAGAATGTAGTGTTTTATAACTGTAATTTAAAGGGTACTGATTTCTCAGGAGCTACATTTGATGATGTTGCATTTATTTGTACTAATACGAATGAAGCTAAGAATATATACTCAAATACTCCCGGAATTATGGTATTACGTACATATAAAGCTTTGAATTTAAGTGAAAAAGTAAAAATACAGCTATTAAATTTGGGACATAATCAATCTGTGTTTAATGCCAGAGTGCTTCATGTTAATCAGAATAAGTTAAACCATTGGACACTTGGCTTAATTCATCAGAAATATGGGGATGATGGAATAGAAATGCTTTCCGATATTCTGTGCAAAAAAGAAGAATGGAATAATATGTATACGGTCTTTTCGTATATGCTGCTAATTGAAAAATGGGGTAAAAAATGATATAATATTTAAGTCCTGCTCCGGAACCAGTGATGGTGCATGCTAACATGTATAAATGAGGACACATAACATTAGCAAGTATTCGAGGAGGGATGTCTATGATTAGTAATATCTTAACTGTTTTATCTTTTTTAGTATTATTGTTGAGCGCTGTAATTGATTGTAACTTCCTATCCCGATTACTCGGGGTTTCGAGCAATATTTAAGTAATAATTTCCCTCTCAACCATTATGGCTGGGAGGGTTTTGTGTTATATGAGCTTGTTAATATAAAATTAACAATTTATTGCTACACGTTTGTAGTAATACTACATTTGTTGTGATATAATAATGCTACAAGGAGGAATTGCTATGGATACTTATAGCGTAAAAGAAATAGCTGATATGCTAAATACAAATCCAGAAACCGTCAGAAGATGGATTCGTTCAGGTAAGCTTGAAGCAATTCAAGAATCAAGAAAAGGCGGAAATGTAGTAACAAAATCTATGCTTGATGCTTTTCTGAAGGCCTCTCCTAAGTACGCAGGAATTGCAGGTGGGCTTTTAGCTTCACCGGTTGGATTAACTACAGCAACCGCTGCGATTGTAGGTGGACTTCTTGCTCAACAGCTTATTAAGAATGATGAAATCAAAAATACTCATGTAAATACATCAGAAATACGTAAGCTATTGTTAGCCAATATACAATCTTCTAAAGAAAACATTATTCGAAAGAAGAAAAGTATAAAGCATCTTCAAGAGGAAATTGAAGAAGAGCAGCAACGTATCGATGAAGCTGAAAAGCTCATAAAAGAACTTGATGAAAAGGTTCGAGGTCAAGAGGAGGAATAGTATGGCACAGAAATGGGATTATGCAGAATTATCAAAGGCAGCCAAGGCCGCTGGAGGCCCTGAAAAGTATGTTGAGTTGCTTGAGAAGGCAAGTAAAGATGCAGGCAAAATGGAGATGGCACCTTGGATTGGTGTTGCAGCAATCGGAGCATCGTTATTGACTGCAGCAACTATCAAAGTAGTTGATTATTTCAAATCTAAAAAGAAAAACAATGCTGATGAGATAGAAATGGCCAAGGAAGAAATCGTAAAGGGTATTAAAGAGTACGATGCTACTACACATCCAGAGGAAGCAGAGAGTAACTAAAATGTGTGTGTTCGAAAAAACATCATAATTAAGCAGCGGATAATCAGTGATGAAGGAGAGAAAATAAATGCTTGTATTGGGAATTAACAAAATTTTAAATTGGTGTCACATTACTTCTGGCGGACGAAATTACACATGTCCTACCAAACTGATTGATGGGAAATTATTTTTTCACTTCAAGAAAGAATGGTATAGTGTGGCTGAATTTGTTTCCGACCACGCAGAGGAGCTTGTTTCAGAAGGTAGCAAGGTTTTCTCTCGCCTTTTCAAAAAGTAAAAGGAGGTAACAGCTATGCGATGTGCAAATTGTGGAAATGAAGATGAGAATACTTTATGGGATGAGGGTGATACAATTTATTGTTCTCGATGTGCGCATAGAACAAGAACATCCGATGGCGAAGAAGACTTAGTTGAATGTCCTCATTGTCACGAGATGAGAGATAGCAAGGCTTATTATTGCAGACATTGCAATATGCCGTTTTAATTAAGGAGGATAAAAATGACAAGAGAAGAGCTTAAGGAACAGATTGATGAGCTTATGCAACAGTATGCCAATGAAGAAATTGATGGTGATACATATGCGCAAAAGATGATGGAATTAGTAACATCTGCTCAAAACGATAATGACTAAGTTTTGATGTCGAAATTAATATGAAGGGAGGCGGAATTATGCAGCAGTGTCCATTTTGTGATAAAGTATATGATGAATCTGAATATAGTCATTGTCCATATTGTTCAGGCGAATTAGAGGATGGCGATGATGAAGTTCGTCCATGCGCTGAATGCGGTGGTTGCTTACATTAGGATGGAGAAGCTTGGGAATGTTCAAACTGTGACTACACATAGGGAGCCTTTTTGCAGTTATGCTTATCTGTCAATATCGACCGATACACCGGATTTTAATTCTACGGTGCAGTGGTCAGGCCAGACTGTGATTTGTTTGAGCCAGCGCTTTACAAGGGCTTCGTCAAATTCCGTAAGGTCAGCAGTCTGTGCCTTGATGAAATCCTGTAAGTCGGTGATGTGACTTATCTGCTCATCGCTCTGAACAGTGTCCATCGTTGCTTGCTGGCGCTGTTCTCTAATTTCAAAAATCTGCTCGGCAATTTCATCGTAGACTTCTTTGGAATTAGTCTTTTTTACAAGCTCTTGCTGAAGTTCCATGAGCTTTTCGTCGATACTATCAACAGAGCTTTCTGCAGAAACTTGATATGTTTCCACTAACGATAAGGGTTTAGTTAGCGGATTGGATAAGGGCAGATTATGCCAATAGATATGTTTCCGCAAACAAGCGATATTTGGCTCAAATTACACAGATATGTTCCAATATGACGACATCGATCAGCAGGTATCGTGCTATACGGAATGCGTAACACTGCTTGTACGAGCTACGAAGTAGCGAAGTAAAAGCAGATGTACGTCCGAGGCAAGGCATACCCAAGAAAACAACCGAAGCGAAGTTTGATTGGTTGCGTGCTACTGCAAATTGAAGTCCTAACATTACTCATAAGGATTATAGCCACCAAGTAAATAAAGTATATAAAATAAAGGCTTATTCTAATGCTATCTTTAAACTGTATCGGTAGTTTGGAGTAAGTCTTGTTTTTAGGATAAATGAGATTGACTGGAAACATAGCCATAGACAAGAGTTGACACTAGGGAATGGATAACAAGAAAAAACTGGTTTGACTAGAAAAGCAATCAAGTATTATGAAGCAAAAGTTTGATAAAGATTATTATCAAAAATTACTTACAGCGAATGACAAGTATTTAGAGCTTAATGACTAAACATAAAGGCACCTGAGAAGATGTCTTTTTAGAAAGGCAAATGTCACAAAAGCATGATTGTCGAATGGGGATTTGAGGGGATTTCAAAAATATTAAATGGGGATTTGTGGTAAAATCATTATAGTGAAGTGATTCAAGGAATTAGAGATGCAAAATTTATAATTTGGGCAGCAGTTGCGTGGTTTTCCAATGAAGCTATTTATCAAGAGTTATTAGCGAAAAAGAAGCACGGATTATATAATTGGACACTAACAGCTAATTATAATGAAGAAACCTTAGCCACTGCACTTGATCATGAACTTGTCGTAAAGTTTGCTAAAGAGTTTATGGAATTTATTTTTAAGCAAAGAAAAATTAGATGTTTGAGGTAAGTAGTTGAGAGAAAATCGACCGGATTTTAGCAATATAAAATCATTTGAGGAATTTAACAGATACTATTGGTATCGAGAAGAGCTTTCGCAAATTTGTAAGTCTCTTGGATTAGAATACAGAAGAACAAAACAGGAGCTGAATTATATTATAGAACAATATTTCAAGGGGAATAGAATAGAAAAGTCTGTAAAGAAAGTAAAGAAAAAACAAGCCGAAGCGATAACATTAAATACGCCATTGCTTGAATGTGGCTTTTCATTTAATCAAAAATTTCGAGAGTATTTTTCGGTTGCAACAGGTGTTGAACCATTCAAATTTAATGCTGACATGGCTACAGCTTGGCGAAAAGTGAAAGCTGGAAATGACTTAAACTTTACAATTCAAGATATGCTGAAAGTATACTATGGCGAGTCAGACTATGCTAAGTATGATCACTCAGTTTGTCAATGGAATCAATTCCTAAAGGACTTTTGCTCAGACGAATTTAGCGACTTTTATTCTAATAAGTTAAAAGTTGCTGCTATTCTATGGAAAGAGGTCAGAGATTCAACAAATGAAAAAATCTATTCAAGGCAACTTCTGGATGAGTATAGATGCAAAATAGAGGAGTGTCAAAAATAAACAAATCCCAGTTTGTCGAGCTAATACCTTTTAACGATAACTTTATGATATCGTTAAAAGGTTTATAGATATGTTTCCATATACAGACAAGACTACATGGAATACTTAGTGTTCACTCGTGCCATGTTGAGGCGGTATCACTGCTTGTACGAGCTGATTAAACAAGGATGTAGCAAGTGAAAGTCCTAAAGTAAGGAGTTTAAACATGAAATTTCATGAATTTGGTGATAAGAATTTGCCTCCTATCTTACTGATACATGGTGGTGGCAGTTCTTGGTGGAATTATCTTCGTCAAGCACGAATCTTGTCAGAAGAATATCGTGTTATTTTACCCACTTTGAATGGCCACGGCGAGGAATATCAACTTGATTATGTTTCTACTGAAGATTCTGCTTTGGAGATTCTAGACTATATCAAAGCAAACTGTGGTGGGAAATTGTTTGCAATCGGTGGTGTTTCACTTGGTGGTCAAATTGCCATGGAGCTTTTGTCTTTAGACGGTGAAATTGCTGAGAAGGCCATCATAGACGGAAGCCTCTGTATTCCTCAACCAAGGTTAGCTAAAATCAGCATCTTTCTAGTGTCTCTATTTGGTAAATTGATGTTCAATAAATTCTCTTGTAAACTTCAGTTAAGCATGATGAACAAACTCTATCCTAAACTGGCTTATCCAGAGGAAATAAAAGCTTATTATTTGGAGGATCTGCCAAGGACGCCTGTCAAAACAATGGTGACCATTTACAAAGACTATATGGGGCGTTACAAACTGAAAGATAGGATTTCTGCTAGCAAAGCTCAGGTTTTGTATATCTATGGTGAAAAAGAATTAAACTGTGTGAAAGCATCGGCGAAATTATTTCAGCAGCTACATCCAAATACGATTTTGTATGAAGCAAAGGGCTATCATCATGGCTATTTATCAGCTTATCTGCCTCAAGATTGGGTTGATTTGGTTGAGCCTTTTTTAAAGAAGAAATAAGGAAAAATAAAGATGAATAGAATAGTAGACGATCAGATAACGCTTATTCCTTATTATAGAAATGATGACATCTCCCTTCTTTGGTATCAAGATAGTGAGGTTTGCAAACAAGTAGATAATACTGATCAGATTTACAATCTAACAAAACTTCATAAAATGTATGATTACCTAACTTCACATGGTTCTTGCTATTATATCCAATATGAAGGAGTGTTAGTTGGAGATGTGACACTCCTAGATAACTCGGAACTTTCTATAGTTATCAGCAAAGAGTATCAGAATTTACATATCGGAAGACGATGTGTTTCTGAAATGATACATCTGGCGAAAGAACAAAATATGGTAAAGGTCTCTGCACAAATATATCCTTTTAATACTCAAAGTCAAAGAATGTTTTTGGCTTTGGGATTTCAGAAAGTAGATGAAGAGCGGTATGAATATAAGTTGATATAGAACAGTTGTATATTTCCATATATATTAAGAATGTAATCTGCTGTTTATAAAATAATGTTCATGAAAAAAGAGATAAAGGGTACCTACTGATCCATGGACAAGAGTTTTGTTCAGAAATCTAAAAATGAAGAGAACACCAACAGATGATTTTTTGTTGGTGTTCTCTTTATGTGATTTTACAATTATTCTTTTTTGTTTACAACAAGTTAAACAGACAGTTTGTAGGAGGAATTCAAACTCAAAATTTTGTACAAGTTAATGAAAGCTTTTCCCCATTATAATCTGTCCACGCCATTATCAGTTTTTTGAGTTATCTCATCACGAATAAAAGAAAGATTAAAGTTGTACATGAGTAAAACTCTAATGCTTAGCCCTAGCTACTTTCTAAATGAAAATAGAATAAGCTTTTACTAAATCATTTATTCATTTGCCACACACAAATAACACCCCACAAGCTACAACTTGTGGGGCATTTTCTTATATTATTTTTTCACTTATAAAATAACATCTGTTTTTTCAACTTTATAGAGGGCTATTCCCATGATTAGGGTCAAGATGAGAAGAATTAAAACGGCAGGGGTCCAAGAGTTAAAGAGTTGTTTGCTTGAACCAAACAGGACTGGTCCAAGGGCCGCAAAGATATAGCCTCCAGTTTGGGCTAAACCTGATAGTTGGGCTGTTTTTTCAGGGGTGCTAGCCTTCATTGAAAAGGCAACCATCATGTAAGGGAATAGGACACTAGCTGAACTTCCGATTAAGAGGTTAAGGACCAACCAATACACAAAGCTGTCTGTATTGACTAGAAGCATGGCAACTCCGATGAATCCTGCTAGGACGGTAATCACTAGCATCAAATGGCGGTTACGATCAGAAAGTTTAGTGATTAGGCTAGGAACGATCATAGAGAATGGAATACTTGTCAGTGTGAAAACGGAAGCTAGAATTCCGGCATTGGCTTCGCCGACACCAGCTTGAGTGGCCATTGTTGGAAGCCAAGTGATAGTGGTGTAGAAGAAGAGTGACTGTAATCCACCGAAAATCATGATGGCCCAGACTTTGCCGCTCTTATACCAACTGCCTGAGTTTTCGCTAGTAGAAGTATCTTGTTCTAAATAATGATTGTGACGGACATTAGGAAGCCAAACCACAAGAGCCAAGGCACAGACTGCTGTCAATACCCAGACCAAGCCTTGCCATGAGGTTGCCTTAGTGATTGGAACGGCTACCGATGAAGCCACAGCTGTGGACAAGCCCATGGCTGTGATGTAGAGTGTGGTTAAGAATCCTAACTGATTTGGCTCATTAGCCTGAATTAGGCTTGGGAGAAGGACATTGATGAAGGCAATTCCAGCTCCGACTAAAAGCGTTCCCACATAAAGAAGAGGAAGGTTGATGGTACGAAGAGCAGAACCAAGTGTCATGACAATCAGAACTACGAGAAAGAGTCGCTCAATTCCAAAGCGTTTGGCCCAGCTGGCCGCAAAGGGTGAGAATATCGCAAAGGTCAAGAGAGGCAGACTTGTCAAGAGACCGAGAGAACTGACCTCAACGCCTAGACCAGAAGCAATGTCTGATAAGACAGTGGACATGGTTGTGAACGGGGCCCGCAAAACGATCCCTAGAAGAAGGATTCCAGGGATTAGAAAATGTGACTGTTTCTGTTTCATAAAGCATCTCCGTGTTTAAAGTTAATAAGGATATCTAAATTTATAAGAAATATGACACGAATGCGTCACTTCCATCTTAGCATAAATGATGGGGATAATGAAAGCGATTACGTTGGATTGTCAAGAAAGAATTTTTAGTTTTAAAATCCTATTCTACTGATTATCTGATAACATCATTTGATTTTAAAAAAGGCCGGACATTTTGTCCAGCTCTGTTCTATATTTACTTAAATTTCATACCCCATAAGGAGTCCGCCTTCTTCAGCATAAAAACTACAGAGTCCAGAAGTCGGAAGGACTTCGATGCTTGCTTGGGCAAATTTTTCACGAATCATTGCAGAGAATTGCTCGATAAATTTTTCATTGTTACGGTGGGCAATCGTAATATTCCCGCCAGTATAACCAGCCTTGATGAGTTCGTCAAAAGCTGCCTTGATAGCTTTCTTTTGCCCTCGAGCTTTTTGAAGTAACTCAAGGGTACCAGTTTTGCTAGCTTCTCCAACCATACGGATATTGAGGAGTCCGACAACAGTTCCTATCAATTTGCTCAGACGACCATTCTTGACCAAATTATCAACTTTGGCTAAAACAAAGAGCAACTTAGTCTTAGCTTGGTAAACTGTGATGCCATCAACGACTTGCTCAAAATCAAGGCCTTCAGTGACTAAGTGATTGAGTTTACGAACGATAAGGTCGACCTCGCCACCAGCTGACAGGCTATCAATCACGTGAATCTTAGTATCAGGATGCTCTTCCAGATAAATTTTCTTAGCGATTTCAGCACTATTGTAGCTACCAGAAAGGGTTCCAGTGATAGTGACGACGATGATATTGTCCGCTCCTTCAAAGGATTTCATATAGTCATCAGGACTTGGACAGGCAGATTTGGAAGCAGTTGTAGTCGCATACATCTCCTCCATCATTTGATCAATATTGAGTTGAGCATCATCTCTGTAAATGGTCTCGCCCACTTGGATAGTCAAAGGAACACTGACAAACTCCGTATCTGATGCCAGATTGTCCAAAGAACGGTAGTCACAGCCTGAATCCGCAATAATTTTCCATTTCATAGGTTACACCTCATATCTGCATAATGTACATTGACAAGTGTTTTGTCTTCTTTTACAATTTTATCATGAAGTGCATTGCTATCAAAGCAGATCTCATCAGGTGTGACAGATAGAAAGTGAATGTTATGGCAGAAAGAAAAATCTCAGAGAAATCTTTGGAAAATCTCAAACGATTTAACCAAGAAAACAAAGCAATTACACGAGAATCCATCGAAATTTCTCTCCTGCAATTGTTGGAGAAAAAAGACTTTAAAAAGATTACCATATCGGAACTGGTTGAGCGTGCGGGTGTATCTCGTGCTGCCTTTTATCGCAATTATGGTTCTAAGGAAGAGATTTTGAAATCTATTTTTGAGTCTAGCATTGCAAAGATTACTAAGTCCTTGGACGGCTATAATCTCAAGACGGATCTTTACCAAGTCTGGGTTTATCTCCTTAAGGAAGTCAAAAAAGAAGCCAAAATCATCAGTCTTGCCATTGATTATAATTTTGAGCAGGTATTGACCAAGGCAGTTTATGATTTTTTGGAAAAACGAAATGGTAGCTCATCAAATGGTGCTGGTAGCTACCTCAATTCCTTTTGGAGCTCAGCTATTGTCTCAGTGATTTCCAAATGGGTCAAGGATGGCATGAAGACCCCAGCTGAAAAGATTGCCAAGCTCGGCCTGCCCCTTTTTCCACAAAAGAAGAAGTAGTAATCGCTGAGAGGTGGTTTTTAAGTAAACTGCACCTCTCCATTACTAGTTCAAATGAATAGATAGAACTGTGCACAGATTATACAAAGGACAAGAACGATGATCGAAGAACGAATTCTTGCTGCTAAGCAGTATGTTAAAACCTTATTCGCTGATCGAGCGGATGGCCATGATGTGGCGCATACCCTCCGCGTCTACAGCAATGCTATGAGAATCGCACAAGCAGAAGGTCTATGTGATCTGGAGATAGTGGGCTTGTCAGCTCTTCTTCACGATGCTGATGATTATAAATTGTTTCAAACAGAGAATAATGCGAATGCTCGCATGTTTCTAGAAGAGATTGGTGCTCCTAAAAAGCAAATTGACCAGATTTGCCAGGTTATCAATGCTGTTTCTTTCAGCAAAAATCGCAGTAAACAACCAGAAACGTTAGAAGGCAAGATTGTCCAGGATGCAGACCGCCTGGATGCGATAGGAGCTGTAGGAATTGCTCGAACTTTTTCCTATGGTGGCTACAAAGGGAGACCCCTTACTGATACCGTCCAACATTTCCACGACAAGTTGCTCCTCTTAAAAGATGAAATGAACACGGAGACTGCCAAACAAATGGCAGAAAGTCGCCATCAATTTTTAATCACCTTTTTAAAAGAACTAGAGAAGGAATTGGACTGAGTGAAATATTGAAATTAACTTTTATAAAAGACTTATTTGAAAGGAAGATATGTTAAATCAACTAATAAAGAAACCTATTTTAAGTTGTTCAATTATATTTGTTATCTGCTCAGTAGCAAGGCTAATTGAATACTTCTATATTAGGACGGATGAAACCTTCTTATCTGAGAATTTTCTACATAAGCTTTTTGGAATTCTTCTACTGTGGGGAGTCCTTTCAATTTGTAAATTAAGATGGAAAGATATTGGTTTCAGTTCTGACGGAACCGTGAGTGGTATAGGGAAGGGCCTGCTCTTTGGTTTAGTGTGTTCCGTCTTTGCATATGCCATTGAAAGTCTTACTCTCTTTTTTCTTCATAGAAATGTTCACTTATCGTTTTACGCAAGTGGTTTTTCCTTAACAAACGAAAAAGTATCTCAAGCAGGAATCTTACTTATTCTCTCAAGTGTGTTGTTTAACCTGATAAACGTATGGATGGAAGAAGGAGTTTTTCGTGGCCTTTTCACAAAAATTCTTGAAGGGATTTCGTACCGCAAGAGTCTATTCTTTATAGCCTTTCTATTTGGAATATGGCACTTGGTAATGCCGTTAAGAGATTATTTTCAAGGAGAATCGTCACTCGTAAATCTCATCGCCATGGGCATTGGCTATGTTATCTTAGCGGGAATGATGAGTATCAAATGGTCCTTACTCTACAAAATGACAGGTTCCTTATGGTTTGGGTTAGGAGATCATTTTTTCAACAATCTTGCTTCGAATCTAGTTCATGTGGTTTCAAATTCTGAAGCAGATAGTTTGCAGATTGTGAGAATCCTTCTATGGCAATTGCTATCATTTGCTATAGTGTTATGGGGTTATCAAAAGAGAAACTGATAGTCAATCCCCTTGCTACTACAACTAATTGGAGGTTCAGTATGCCAATATATGAATTTTGTGCAGAGAATGTGACTTACTTAGAAAAAACTTTTCAAGCCGGTGCTCAACGCGTGGAGTTGTGTGATAATCTGGCTGTTGGAGGCACGACACCTTCTTATGGTGTCATAAAAGCGGCTGTTGAGCTGGCCAAGGATTATCAGGCTAAGGTGATTGTGATGATTCGTCCACGAGGGGGCCGACTTTGTCTATAGCCAGCAGGAATTAGCTATCATGCTAGAAGATATCAAGTGTGCGCGTGAATTGAGTGTTGACGGCTTTGCACTAGGTGCTCTAACTTCAGAAAGCCAACTCGATACAAAAGCTCTAAAGACCTTGTTAGATGCTAGTCGAGACCTAGAGGTCACTATGCATATGGCCTTTGACCAAATCCCTAAAGCAGCTCAGCCTAGTGCTATTCAGTGGCTCAAGGAAAATGGTGTGACGCGTCTTCTCACCCGTGCTGGAACTCCTGAGACTGCTCTAGACTTACGCTTGAAACGTTATGCAGAATTGGTTCAGCTAGCAGACGGTCAGTTGGATATTTTAGCAGGAGGTGGTATCTCCGTGGCTAATCGTGACCAATTTCTTGCCATACCTGGTCTTGAGCAAGTTCATGGAACACGTGTCGTCTTTTAGATTTACAATGGAACCAGCTTCTTGGCTCGGTCCCTTTTAGCTTTCTTGTGGACTGAAAAAGTCACTTTGCTTTTCTAGGCAATCTTTGGTAAGCTATTGCTATAGCAATAAAAAAATTGGGGGATGTATGTTAGATAATTTGTTAAAAAAGAATCAGATCTTGGGTGTCATTATTTATCCGTTAATCGGGTTAGGGGCTATTTGGCTTGGTCATTATTACTCACAGAGACTTTCACTATTGGAAAAAACGGGTGGTCAGATCAAGATTAATAGTTTTGTTTACGTTGCCTATCAATTAGGTGGGACCAAACTCGTTATGGTTTTCTTTATTCTTTTAGCGCTTTTCTTTTTCTATTTGGGCTATACTTATCTTAAGAGGCTAGGCCATACTCAGAAATAGTGACTAAGTCTATAATACTAACTGCAGCAACTTGCTTGCAGTTTTTTTCTTTTCCACCAAGTCAACTAGAATCCCTAATTTATGCTAAAATGGAATTATTACGCTTCAAAAAGGAGATGCAATGAAAGCAGAAGAATGGTTAACCTATTTTATGAAGATTTATGGACGTCGCCCAAAGATGACAGAGGTTGACGAGGCGATACAAAATGGCAGTCTCTTGGCCAATCGAGCAGAAGTTGAAGCCTTGTTGCCGACATCTAAAAAGGGCTTTTGGGAAAGCTTAAGTCAATTTGTGGTGACTCATAAGGTCGCAGCGTCAGTCCTTGCAATTTCTTGTATGACGCTTCTAGGTGGTGGAGCTATCTTTGCCTGGCATTCTCACAACTCACAAACTCAAAAGACACCATCCCTCGCGGTAGCTTCATCTAACAGTCAGACGTCTTCTTCAGACAAGTCTAAACAATCAAGTTCAAAAGCTTCTGAGTCATCTTCAAGCTCTAGTTCTCGAAGTAAGAGTTCCTCATCGGAGGCTAAAACGCCAGCTATGGATGTGGAGGCTATTCGAAAGGGAGATTTTTCGAGCATCGAAGGAGATTGGGTTTCTGACAGTGGTCATGTTGTGACGATTACAAAGTCTGGCCTCACAAAGTCTGAGGAGACGGGCAGCACTGATGGTAAGACTGTGATTAAGGATTTCAACGGTCAACCTATGTTCTATTTTGCGGACAATGGTCCAGGGCACGGAGTTAGTCCCTTTGTTCCAGTGCCAGCTAACCAAGCAGCACCCTCTCCGGACAATTCTGTCCAAGATAGGGATCGTTTGGTTCAAATTCCAGAATTTACAGGACCAGGAGTCGTTTACACGTCTTATTACAGAGTTGGGAGTAAGAGTCAAACCAGCCAAACCCAAACGACTGCTCTTTGGAATAGTGACAAGGCCGCCAAGCTTGAGAGTTACATGGTAGAGTTTGGTCACAAGATGAATCAAGAAAGTTATAAAAGACTAACCCCTAACGGAAGTGACGATTTCTATGGTGCCATGTCTTTTGCCAAAAATAACCGTATCACTGTAGGTGAAAAGACCGAACAAAATGCCCCTATGACCAACCAACAAAAGGTAGATGTTGCTTTTTCAGACGATGGTACAGGAACAGCTGACTATCTCATCGTGGACAGTTACGGTTATTCAGGTTCTGCCATGATTCTTTATCATTTCACCATCCATAATGGGCAACCGGTGGTCCTAGTTTCTCTGCAAAATCAAGGTAATCCTGAAAACATGTATTACATGTATCCAACCAATAATAAGGACATTCAAGAAGCCTTCGCCAATATTGTGAATGGCAAGTAAAGGTTTGACGGAAAGTCTCAAGCAAAAGTTTTTGTCTTCAATCTAAAGTCTTGGCGACAAGGCTTTTTTCTTGTGGAAAAGCATCTTGAGAAGGAGTAGTCCACAAAATCTGGTATAATGAAGCCAAGGAGGCGCCTATGAAACATCTAAAAAAACAGACGCTAATTCTTTTATCTATAGCTAGCCTATTCCTTGTCGGTTTAGCAGCTTTTACACATCTCTACAAAAAGGAGGAAAAGCCAAGTTACTCCAACCTTAATAGTAAGGTCAGTCTTAATGAGGTACGTTCCATTCTCTCGAAACATTTGGACAAGAGGAGTGTGGATAACTTTATCGATCTGGTCAAGGATTACAATAACACTGTGGGTTCTGTTGGTTTATCTGGGGATTTTGCGCCATTTACCAAAACAGACTATGATGTGGAAAAAATCAGTAGCCTGTGGACAGCCAAGCATGGTGACTTTATCGGTACTAACTGTCGTATCAACACCTACACGCTACTGAAAGGCAAAATCAAGATTCCACAAGTCAAAAGTGATACTGAGCTTCTTTTCCAAGATAAGGATGCAATTGACAAGGGCAAGCTCTTTGATGCCAAGGACCAGGCAAACTTTGACATTCTTTTTTCAAGGGTCAAGACTGAAGCTACGCAAGATGTCAAGGTTCACGCCAAGCATATGGAGGATTACTACAAACAGTTCACCTTTGATGACAAGGCACGCATGCTGTCGGTTGTTGTCCACGATAATCTGGATGGCAATTCCCTTTTTGTCGGTCACGTCGGCGTCTTGGTGCCTACGACGGATGGCTACTTATTTGTTGAAAAGTTGACCTTCGAAGAGCCCTACCAAGCCATTAAATTTTCTAGTAAGAAGGATTGCTACAAGTATCTGACAACCAAGTACAAGGACTATACCGGACCAGGTTTAGCCAAACCCTTTATCATGGACAATGACAAATGGGTAGATATGGACTAGGTTAACATTACGCACCAAATTTGGTGCGTTTTTATGTTATAATAATATTAAAGTAGAGGAGGACATGATGATTGGAGAAAATATTAAAGCTGTACGAAAGTCCAAACAATTGACACAGCCTGAGTTAGCTAACTTACTTGGTATTTCACGCAATAGTCTTAGTCGGTATGAAAATGGAACAAGTGCTATTTCAACAGAATTGTTGGACCGTATTTGTCAGACATTGAATGTTTCTTATGTTGATCTTGTAGGAGAAGAGAAGATGCTCACATCAGTTGAAGACTACCAGTTGACCATGAAGATTGAAGTGTTGAAAGAACGTGGAGCCGGTATTTTATCACAGCTTTATCGCTATCAAGATAATCAAGAAATTGCCTTTGATGATGAAACGAATCCATGGATTCTTATGAGTGACGATTTATCTGACTTGATTAATACTAAGATTTACTTAATTGAAAGTTTTGACGAAGTTGAACGTTATAGTGGTTATATGGACGGTATCGAACGTATGTTAAGGCTAGCGAGTCAACAGGTGGTAGCCTAATGACATTAGCCAACTACAGAGACGTAGACTTTCAAGGAGCTTTAAAAAGGACAATGCGTTCATTGACACGTGGAAAAACCAACTCGAAGCATCCAAAAGCCTTTTTGTTAGGTGGTCAAAGTGGTGCCGGAAAGACAACCATTCATCGTGTTAAACAAAGAGAATTTAAAGGCAACATCATCATCATTGATGGAGACAGCTTTCGCTCTTTGCATCCTAACTATCTTGAGTTGCAGGAAAAGTACGGCAAGGAAAGTGTTAACTACATGAAGGCTTTTGCTGGAAAGTTAGTTGAAGCTTTGATAGAAGAACTGAGCAAATTGGGGTACCACCTTCTGATTGAGGGTACATTGAGAACTGTAGATATTCCTAAAAAAACAGCCCAATTGTTGAGTTCTAGGGGATACCAAGTAGCACTTGCCTTGATAGCAACAAAGCCTGAACTCTCTTATCTTAGTACTAAGATTCGTTATGAAGAACTTTATGCTTTGGAACAAAGTCAAGCGAGAGCGACACCTAAGGCGCATCATGATGCGATTGTAGACCGTTTAGTGGAAAATCTTCAAGAGCTGGAAACTAGTGGTATTTTTGAGTACATCCAGATTTACCAACGAGATAGAAGATGTATTTATAATTCCTTGGAGGATGAGGGAACAGCATCGTCAGTTCTTCGCGAAAACTTATTTGGTGAGTGGTCACCTATTGAGAAGTCTATGCTTATCCAGGAAAAAGAAAGACTGAAAGAACTCGTTGAAAAAAATTCTAAAAAATGAGTTAGCATTATTTATTTCCTACCTCCTATAACAACCTGAACTGCCAAGAAAAAGGAAAAGGTATCAAGATATGAATAGAAAACAAGCCTTGTCGTTTTATCTGGCGGGCACCCTTGGACAAATCTTATTAGTCAGTCTTCTTGTTTGGTTACTAAGAGCAGGAGAAGTTAGGGTTGATTATGGGACTCCAATTGGCCTCTTTACCCTGATGTTAGGTGGGGTGTCCTCAGCCATTTGGGGAGGCTATGTTAGCATCCGCTATCATCACTCCAGTTTTAAACAGCTTGTCAGAGATTTTTTCCAAGTCAAACAAGCTCCTCTTAACTATCTCTTAGTCCTCATTTTTATAGGATTGGATTTTTTACCATTGGTTTTGAGTGGGAAAATGATTATTCCAACTTGGTATCTCCCCATAATTTTATTTGTAAAAGCCCTTGTCTTTGGTGGTATCGAAGAAATCGGTTGGCGCTATTTTTTCCAGCCTGCTTTGCAAGAAAAGTTGACCTATCTAGTGTCCACGCTCTTTACATTTTTGGCTTGGTCACTATGGCATATCCTTTATTTTTACATTGATGGGTCTCTGGCCACGATTCATTTATTGCCTTTCTTGCTAGGCTTATTAAGCAATTGTTTCATCTTATCCGCCATTTATACAAACACCAGAAGTCTTTGGCTTTGTGTGATGACACATGCGCTTATCAATGCTTTATCGCAACTGTCATCAGCGGAGAGCCTTTGGTTGTCCCTTGTGATTAAGGTGTTGATAATTCTTCTTGCCATGAAAATTGCTAGCAGCAGTATGGAGAAAGTGAAATCCTAAGCTGGCTTGATTTTCATTGCTTTAGTTAGTTATAAAGTTATAACTTTTAAGAGTAGTTCAATGACTGCTCTTTTTTCTATGTAATACTCAAATGACCTTGCCCATATTTTTGAGGCATGTTATACTAGAAAGGTATTGTCAAAATTTTCTGACATTACAGGTGGAAAGGAGGTGCTAATGCCTTTTAAAAAAACAAAACACCTTGTTTTTTCCCGCTACCTAAGCCTGCTCTGTTTGCTTCTAGCTTTACTAGTAGCGTCAGTTTTTATAGCAGTGTCTTTAGGGGCGGTCACTATAGATATAGGTGATACTTATGGTGTCATCTTCAGTAAATTGGGGCTTCCGATGGCCAGTCATAACATTGCCAAGCCACTTGAAGCTATTATCTGGAATATGCGAGTTCCTAGGGTTCTCCTAGGGTTAATAGTTGGTGCAGGCCTTTCCATGTCTGGGAGTGTCATGCAGTCAACCGTTAATAATCCGATTGCTGAGCCCTACATTTTGGGAATCTCGGCAGGGGCAACTTTTGGAGCAACCTTGGCCATCATTTTAGGTCTTAAGGCTGTGGTAGGCTTGGGTGCCTTTGTGGGGGCTATTCTAGCGACGGTTCTTGTCCTAATCATTGCCTCTATGCAGGGGAGAGTGACCACATCTGGCCTGATTTTATCTGGAACGGTTGTCAATGCCCTCTTTATTGCCTTTGCCAATTTTATAATCTCTCTTGGAGCGACAGCAGATAGTGTCATGACCATTAAGTTTTGGACCATGGGTTCATTGACAGGAACATCTTGGTCAGATTTGCTGCTTCCAGCACTAGTGGTTGGTTTGGCCTTTCTCTTTTTCTCAACTCAGTATCGTGTTTTTAATGCCATGATGATGGGAGATGAAGCAGCTTTGACTTTAGGGATTCCACTTAAACTCTATTGGTATCTTTATATTGCCATCGTTGCGATCATAACGGCCGTCTTGGTTGCTAGCTGTGGAATTATCGGCTTTGTCGGCTTGATTACCCCTCATATCGCTAGAAGTATAGTCGGGACTAATTATCGTAAGCTTTTTCCAGTGGCAACTCTCTTAGGTTCCTTGTTTGTGGTTTGGGCAGACGTTTTAGCTAGAATACTCGTTAAAAATGCAGAGCTACCTATCGGTATCTTTACTGCCTTAGTTGGCGCACCTTTCTTTATTTATATTGTGACTAAAAATCGTAGGAAGGTGGTTTAGACTTATGGATGTAAGGTGTAAGGATATTCATTATTCGATTGGAGAGAAAAAAATCCTAAACGGTGTCTCTCTAGAGGTTGAAGGTGGGCAATTCCAGACCATACTAGGACCAAATGGGAGTGGGAAATCAACCTTGCTCAAAACCATTTATCGCCAGTTGAAACCAGATAGCGGTCAGATTTTACTGGATGGAAAAAGCCTAAATCAGGTAAGCCTAAAAGAAACTGCAAAAGAAATGGCCGTTGTGACACAGTTTAACACCCTTCAATTTGATTGCACGGTGGAAGAAATTGTCATGCTTGGCCGAACGCCCCATCTTTCCTTTCTACAAAAAGAATCGGAGCGGGACCACTTGCTCGTCCAGGATGCCCTAGACAAGGTTGGTATGTCTGAAAAGAAGACACGCTATTATTCGTCCTTATCAGGTGGCGAAAAACAAAGAGTTATCCTAGCGCGTGCTTTGGCTCAGGAACCCAAACTCCTTTTATTGGATGAGCCTACCAACCATTTGGATATTAAGTATCAGTTGGATATGTTGGCCTTGGTCAAGGAACTCGGCATTAATGTTCTCGCAGTTCTCCACAATATTCAATTGGCCTGTCGTTTTTCAGATTATATTTACTTAATGAAAGGGGGTGAGATTGTTGCCCAAGGTGTCCCAAGGGATGCCGTAACCCCACAATCCTTGCAGGCGGTTTATGATGTTCAGAGTCGTATTACCTGGACGGATGACCAGCAGGCAATGATTCAGTATTTATAAGCCTAGGAAAGGAAGGCCTTATGAACAAGAAAACTTTTGGTATCGCATTAATCGCTGCAGCAGTCCTCACATTGACAGCATGCAGTTCTACATATAAAAACAGCACATCATCGTCATCATCAGCAAAAGAAACGGTGAAAAAGACCAACTCAGAAACCCAGTATCCCTTGACCGTCAAGACTTATGACGATAAAGGAACTGAGTTAGATCAAGTCTTCAAAAAGGCACCAGAAAAGGTTATCACCAACAACCTTTCATCAACGGAAATCTTGATTGAGCTTGGTTTAAAAGACAAGATTGTCGGTATGCTTAACCCTGACAATGAAGTAACCGATAAATATAAGGAAGACATTGCCTCAATCCCACATATCGGTGATAAGAAGACCATCTCTCAAGAAGCCATCTTGGCTTACGGACCTGATGCCCTTATTGGTCGTAACATGATGTTCTCAGACAAATCAATGGGAACCATCAGCACGTGGAACAGCAACGACATTCCCGTCTATACGCAAAAGGCTTCTGTTTCAACAACCAAACAAGATTTGAATAATATCATCGAAGATGTTAAAAATATTGGTGACATTTTCAACGTTCAAGACAAGGCAGACAAGTATGCAGGACAACTCCAAAAGCGTATCGACGCCGTTAAAAAGAAAAACAAGTCTTCTGACAAAGACTTGAAAAAAGCTCTTATTATGTGTGCCTACAACGATGAGACCTTTGGAACTTACAAATCTGCCCTTCAAGAAAGTATGCTTAATCAGCTTGGTTATACCAATGTTGCGACAGGAACATCAGATTTGACTTTGGAAAATCTTGTGTCAATGGAACCAGAATTGATTATCTATGTAACTAGTGACCGTAATAAGGCTATGGACAAGGATGCTAAAGACAAGATGGAAAAGAACGCTGTTCTTGAAAATGTACCAGCCGTTAAAAACAAGAAAATCATGACTATTTCTTATGATGAGCTTATGGATTACGGTCCATCTGTGATTGATTCTCTTGAGAAGGTTAATGACTTTGTTAATAAATAAAGACTTTGTCTGCCATGGCATTCGAGTGACGATTGCCCTTCCTGAGTCTTATGATGCTACTAAGACTTATCCAGCTGTTTTTCTGAACGATGGACAACTGGATTATCTGGGAAAACTAGCGGATTCTGTTATCCTGATAGGCCTTGAGCCCAAGCATCGCTTGGATGATTTTACACCTTGGTATGCTCAGGCTTTGAGACCTGGAAGTCCTGATTTTGGTGGCAAGCTAGCTAGCTATCATGACCATCTATTTGGCCATATTTTAAATAGCATCCAAGAGGAGTTTCGATTGGATGACAGTCGCATGGCTTACGGAGGCTACTCACTAGGTGGTTTGGCTGCTATCCACAGTCTTTATAGCAGTGATAAGATGCCTTTGATCTTCTCCATTTGTGGATCCTTCTGGTATCCAAATTTTGTAGATTACTGCAAAGTCCATCAGCTTCTTAATAAGTCTTGCTCGGTCTATTTATGTAACGGTTTGACCGAGGGGGCTAATCATAAGAATAGATTGGCCAAAGCTCCTAGTTATGCCAAAGAAGTGCATGAACTTATCAAAAAACAGTGCTTGTCTACTTATGCAGCATTTGACCCCTACGGTCATCATGACCATCTCCAAGAAAGATATGATGCTTTTTCGGACTGGTTGATTGAAGAGTGGAAACTCTGAAATGCTGCTATTGGTGATTGAGTAGGAAAGAGAGAAGAAAAGTAGTGAAGAAGATTCTGACGATGGAATCTCTTCACTACTTTTTGTTATGCTCGAAAACTACCATCACAGTTGATGCTTCCGAAAAGTTTTTAGACATGAATCAAAAAACGCCTTAACTCCGTATATTAAAAGTAATTTACTTACTTTTGACTTATATCCTAACTTCAAAAAGGACAAGACTATTATTGTTGCTGATGCAGTAACTTATATCATTTAAAACTTTTTTGTTGGAGAAGTAGAAGGGAAAAAACTATACTTTGGTGCCTGAGAACACTTCGATATGGTTCCCTAGTATTTTTATATCTACTGGAAGATTATCCGATTTGTCTCCATCAACATCTGACTCTAACTCAACCTCTGAAGAAATCCTAATATTACGCGCTTTGATATATTCGATATTATCGTTACCTACTAGATCCCCTTTTAACAAATCTGGGATAGTCGATAATTTAGAAATGATGGATGCATCTTTTAAAATCAAGATATTTCCATATCCATCTGTATTTTCATCAAATAGTTTTTTGTCTGCGTAGTAATTAGATAGAAGAACTAAGACCTGACTAGCTTCACCTTCATAATTGCCATTTTCGCTTTCAATACGAACATTAAATACATCGTCTTCCACAACGGACTTCATCGTATTGATTGCATATGCAAAGATACCGTACTTTGTTTTATCTTCAATATCAACGTTATGAATAGCTTCTGGTAAAGATCCAACACTAAAAATATAGCCAAAATAATTTTGATTAGCTTTTCCAACATCAATGGTTTTAGTAAAATTGAAATCAAGTTCTTCAATCGCTTGATCAATACTTTGGTTGATTTCTAATAGCTTAGTGATTAAATTACCAGTTCCACCAGGAATAATCCCAAGTTTTGGAATGTGATTTTTTTCAGCAATCCCTGAAATAACCTCATTTACAGTACCGTCTCCACCAAAAACAATTACTGCATCATATTTTTCTTTAGAGGCTTTTTCAGCAAATTGAGTTGCATCTTTGGCTTTTTGCGTAATCTTAGTTTCAACATAATCAAAATACTCTTTAGCCTTATTCTCCAAGCTCTCTTTATAATCTAATGCTGTTTCTCCTCCAGAAGTTGGATTAATAATTATCATTACTTTTTTCATTGATATTTTCTCCTATGGACTACTAGTGACAATACTTTTCAACGGTTTCTTATGCTTATCAAATTAATATCTCACATTACTTGTTGTTATTTGGGGATTCTTTTTACTTATCCTTTTCTATTTGTTGAAGATCATCATCGTTTTTATATTGAATGATGTAGTCGACTAATTCTTTTTCAGTTAATCTATCATTTGTTAATTGTGAAACCTGAATCGAGATATTTTTCAAACCATATTCATTTTGTTTGTTAATGATACTTTGTAACTCAGCTTTTGAAAGATATTTACCTGAAATAGTTAGCTTTAGTGTATTGTTTTCTTTACTATATTTCTTTTTCAAAATAGTATGGTTTTCAAATTGATCAGATAGATAATTATTGATAGACTCATTGATTAGCGTATCTCTAACTAAGGTAGTTGCAGAAGCTAAACTTGGAATAATAAGAACAAGCGAGACTAGAATTAATATTTTTCGCATTTTAGAGGCTTCACGATTATGTTTAACATAAGGATTTTTAACCATCATCACATTAGTGCCAATATATGTAGCAATCATAATAAAACTGCAGTTAATGGAGAACAAATATGACGCCCCTATTATATACTCAAGATTTCCTGTGGCAATAGAATACCCCACGGTACAAACGGGTGGCATAAGAGCAGTTGCAATGGCGACACCAGGAACAATGTTATTAGCTTCTTTCTTTCGTGCTCCAATAATGCCGGCTAATCCACCGACGAATGCTATTACAACGTCCCAAATTGTGGGCGAAGTTCTAGCAATAATTTCCGTACTTGCGTAAGAAATGGGCGAAAGTAAAAAATAAAGTGTAGAGGCTAAAAGGCTTACTGCAACTTGAATAAAAAGAACTTTAAACGATTTTTTGAGAAGTTTTGTATCTAATATTGCTAACGCAAAACCTACTCCAAGGATAGGTGTCATCAATGGAGAAATCAACATTGCCCCTATGATTGTTGGAATAGAATTCATATTCAAACCAATAGATGCAATCAATATCGCACACAATAAAGTGGTTAAGTCACTTTTTGATAAATCTAAATCCTCATAGATTTTGTCCCTAAATTCTATTAGAGAATAAAGTTTACCATCCTTCAAAACTTTTTCCATAACAGTACTTCCTTTTTGTTACTATAGTCAACTTTTTAAGCTCACTCTTTGACGACGTATCTAAATCATTGGCCATTATTATTGTAACTTCTTTACCTGGGTGTGTTTTATATTCTACTTTCAATTTGTAATCAATTCACTACTCCATATTAATTTTAAACTCCTACTGAAAGTGATGTAGTGTTTGGTGTATTATTTATACTATTTTGTTAGATACTTACTATTTAAAGAAAAATGTGTAAGGGTTTACATGTCTCAATTATACATTTTATTTTTACTTTCGTCACTCGAACATCTTAGGGCTATTTTCTTTTGTGGCTAAAATGCTAATCAATCAATCATATGAATGTAGCAGTTTAATCAAACTTTTTATTCATAAATCAATCCATTTAGAGGAAGCCCTAATAATAGTAGAAGCCTGTGTAGATTTTTAACAAAAAAATGAGATAAGTGAAATTGTAAAACTATGCAAGCGATTGCAAAGGCCAATGATGGTTTTCATGTCTATTTTTGTGTAAGCGCAAACATTTTCATTGACTTATCAATTTGATTAACTTATACTGTTATTAACAGGTATATACTAACATTAATCTTATGATTGTTAAGATTAATATAAAAAATGTTTTAGCTAAAATATAACTCTTTAGATGGTTTGATTTTCCAAACAATCTAACTTTCCTCTATTTAGAAAGGGGGAGACATTATGCTTTGGGCTATTATTGTCGGAGGCTTTATAGGTTTTATTGCTGGTGGAATCACTAAAAAGGGAGGTTCCATGGGAATAATTGCCAATATCTTTGCAGGTTTAATTGGTTCATCTGTTGGACAGTCACTCTTCGGTTCTTGGGGACCTAGACTAGCTGGAATGGCCTTAGTTCCATCAATTTTAGGGGCAGTTATTGTTGTTGCAGTAGTATCATTTTTCTTAGGGAAAAAAGAATAATTTTCAATATTTCGACAGGAAGACTCCAATCAACTAGCAAACTTGGTGCTGATAAATTAAAAAAGTGGTAAACATGGACTAGCTAATGGTTTATCAGCAAATAAAGATAACGTTAGTGAGGGTGTTCAAGCTGTTTATGACTCGACTTCAACACAAAAGCTATAATTTAACTTATCTTTTTATACTCAAAAATTTGAATGTATTGTTTAAGAGCGTTCATATTTAAAAATCTTTATGTCCAAAGGAGGATAAAATTATGTCAGTAGAAGAAAAACTTAACCAAGCTAAAGGCGCTATTAAAGAAGGTTTCGGAAAAGTAACTGGTGATAAAAAAACAGAAAAAGAGGGTGCTGCTGAAAAAGCAGTCTCAAAAGTGAAAGAAGTTGCCGAAGATGCCAAAGATGCTGTTGAAGGAGCTATCGAAGGTGTGAAAAATATGATTAAAAAGGACGATAAATAATTAAATAGTCAATTGATTTTTCACATAAAAGCTACAAAAGCTACTCTACAAAAAAATAGAGTTGTCATATTCTACTCCTAATTACTCACTTATAAGATTACTTTCAAAATAACTACAAATCGATATTCTTATAATATTATTCAGTTGAAAAATCAACTTTCTTTAGATTAATTCAAATTCCTTTTTAACTCCATATACATATTCTTTCTAATAGTAAAAGCACTCTAATTTCTATAGTTTTATCCAAGCTATAGACGCTAGAGTGCTTTTTATAATATTTTGAAGAATTATTTAATGATCGGGGGAGATTTGTATTTTTCTAGTTCTTATACAAATCAGCAAAATATAAGTGCTAACATCATCCCGATTAGAGAATGGCATACGTTTGCATTGCTTGTGAATGTTTTCACCACCAAAACATCACATTTTCAGTGAATTACTTGATTTTCATAAGTATTAGTTTTATAATTAAAGTATAGAAAGCGCTTTCAAAAAAACATCTCCGAGTTTTTGTCCTACTTGAAGTGATTAGGCTAACAGCCTACTTCCATTCTAGAAAGGAGTATTGTTTTGAGTCAATGTGATATTCTCATTATAGGGGCAGGTCCTGGTGGTTATGTTGCTGCTGAAGAAGCTGCCCGTTTAGGTAAAAAGGTAACTGTCATTGAGAAAAACTCCATAGGTGGCACCTGTTTGAACGTTGGCTGTATCCCATCCAAAGCCTATCTTGAACATGCTCATTGGCTATTAGCTGCTAAAGAAGCCTCTCAGTATGGAGTAACTGTTTTAAATGATAATCTTGATTTTCCAAAGCTTGTTGCTCGCAAAGATCAAGTCGTAGCAACACTGCAGTCTGGTATTCAATCAAGTTTTAAACAATTAGGTATCACCTATATTGCAGGTGAGGCATCTTATATTTCTGATAAAACCTTCCAAGTTAATGGTGAAAGAGTCTCAGGTAAGTCTGTTATTTTGGCGACGGGGAGTTATCCATTTATTCCTCCTATTCCTGGTATTAACGATGTTGACTATTTGACAACAGATAGCTTTTTCAACTTAAAGGAACTTCCTCAACGTTTGGTTATCATTGGTGGGGGTATTATTTCCGTTGAGTTAGCTTTTGCTATGGCTCCACTAGGTGTGGATGTGACAGTAATAGAGGTTGCACCAACAATTTTGGCAACTGAAGATGACGAGGCACGTTCCATTATTAGAGAAAAGATGGAACAACTTGGAATTACTATACTGGAAGGAGTTAGCATAGATAGGGTTAAAGAAAATGCTGTAATTCTAGCAGATGGCAAGTCCTACTCTTATGATAACTTACTTGTAGCAACAGGACGTAAGCCAAATATTGAGTTAGCCCAAATGATGGGCTTGGAGCTGACTGAAAAAGGTTTTATAAAGGTAGATAGTTATTACGAGTCATCTCAATCAGGTGTTTATGCGATTGGGGATTTGATTCCTGGATATATGTTAGCTCATGTTGCTAGTAGCGAGGGAATCAAAGCTGTTCGAGCCATTTGTCGTCAGGCTGAGGAACCGGTGGATAATTCAAGTGTTCCACGGTCACTCTTTACAACGCCAGAGATTGCTTCCTTTGGCTTGTCAGAAGAGGAGGCGGTTCAACAAGGATACGATATATCAGTTGGTCAACTTCCTTATGTTTATAATGGTCGAGCAATTGCGTCTAATTCAGCAAAAGGTTTTGTTAAAATTGTCTCTGAAAAACGCTATCACCTACTATTAGGTGCCGTTATCGTTGGCCCACATGCAACTGATATTTTACAATCCTTGATTGTCTTGAAAGATGCTGAAGGAACACTTGATCAGCTTGATAAGACTATTTTTGCACATCCAACAATTTCTGAGTTGGTTCAGGAAGTTGCAAGACTGATTTTAAGGTCCTAAGCTCGATGGATAGGTTTAGCGTAGTCATTTTCATTTTTTCAAATTTATATATCTGTCAATAATATTTGTTTTTTATAAAGTTCTCTCATAGAAGGAGGAAACAATATGACACATTATCAAGAATTGCCACAAGCCCTAATGAAAGAAAAACATCAGGGACAAACCTTAACCAAGGAAGAAGTTAAGGTTCAAACTGCCCATGATCTTGGTGTGGAAAATGTTTCAAAAGAAGAGGCTAAATCCATGTATAAGACTATGTGGGATATTCGAAATTTTGAAGAAAATGCACGACATTTCTTTTCAATCGGTCAAATTCCAGGATTTGTTCACCTTTACTCAGGTGAGGAAGCTATTGCGACTGGGGTATGTGCTAACTTGACTGATAAAGACTACATTACTAGCACACATCGAGGACATGGACACTGTGTGGCTAAAGGTGGAGACCTTAAAAAAATGATGGCTGAAATCTTTGGTAAGTCTACTGGGCTTGGTAAAGGTAAAGGTGGCTCTATGCATATCGCTGACTTGGATAAAGGAATCCTTGGTGCTAATGGTATGGTAGGCGGAGGCTTTGGTCTTGCGACTGGGGCTGCTATGCGCAACAAATATCTAAAGACTGATGATGTTGCTGTATGTTTCTTTGGTGATGGTGCTGCCAATGAAGGTAATTTTCATGAGTGCTTAAACATGGCCTCTATTTGGAATCTACCTGTGGTATTTGTAAATGAAAACAACCTTTTTGCAGAATCAACACCACAATGGTATTCATCAGGTTCTCCAACAATTGCTGAACGTGCACAAGCTTACAATATGCCTGGAGTTCGCGTTAATGGTAAGGACTTATTTGCTGTTTATCAAGTGGCTAAAGAGGCCATTGAACGTGCACGTCGTGGAGATGGTCCAACGTTAATTGAAGCTATTACTTATCGTAACCATGGCCATTTCGAAGGAGATGAGCAAAAATACAAAGCACCAGATGGAATCGAAAAAGAATGGGCAGATGTGGATGCCTTGGAAGTATTTCGTGACCTGGTAACTGAAAAGGGTATCCTTAGCCAAGATGAATTGGATGAGATTGTTGCCCAATCACAAAAAGATGTTGAAGATGCAATCCACTTTGCTCAAGAGAGCCCAATTCCAAAAGAAGAAGCTCTCTACGAAGACGTATTTGCAGACTGATTGAGGAGGATTCATAATGACTAGAGAAACATTATTTATGAAAGCCATCAATGAAGGGCTCGATCAAGCCATGGAAAGAGACGAGCGAGTTGTTCTCCTAGGAGAGGATATCTCAGGTGGTGTTAATGTTGAACACTTAGAAAATAATAACGAGGATGCCTGGGGCGGTGTCATGGGGATTACACGAGGATTGATGCCGAAATATGGCAGGGAACGTGTTATTGATACTCCGATTTCTGAGCACGGCTATTTATCAGCTTCGGTGGGGATGGCGCTTACGGGACTAAGACCTGTACCAGAGTTAATGTTTAATGATTTTATTGGATTCTGTTTTGATGCCCTATTAGGACAGGCTTCTAAGATGCGTTACATGTTTGGCGGTAAAGCTAAAGTTCCGATGGTTGTTCGTACTATGCACGGGGCAGGAGCTTCAGCTGCTGCGCAACACTCTGGATCCTATTACGGTTTATTTGGATCGATTCCTGGTATTAAGGTGGTCGTTCCTGCTACCCCTTATGATGCCAAAGGATTACTCCTAGCATCAATAGAGGATGATAATGTAGTTATCTTTTCTGAAGACAAGACTTTATATGGATTAAAAGGGGAAGTGCCAGAAGAATACTACACTGTACCAATTGGTAAGGCTGCCGTTCGTAGAGAGGGTAAGGATTTAACAATTGTGACAATTGGTAAGATGTTGTATGTAGCCTATGAGGTCGCCGACCGCTTGGCAAAAGACAACATTTCTGTAGAAGTGATTGATCTTCGTACAGTTGCTCCATGGGATGAAGAAACAGTGTTAAATTCCGTGAAGAAAACTGGTCGTTTAATTATTGTGGATGAGGCAAATCCACATAACAATACTGCAACTGACATTGCATCTGTCGTTTCAGATAAAGCTTTTGATTATCTTGATGGACCAGTGAAATGTGTTTGTGCACCAAATACTCCTGTTCCATTTGCGACAAACTTAGAACAAGCCTATATCCCTGATGCGGATAAGGTTTTGAAAGTAGCTGATGAATTGATTCAGGACTTGAAAGGATAGGAGGGCGCTTATGGCAACAGAAATTTTAATGCCCAAGCTCGGCCTAACCATGACTGAAGGACTCATTCAAAAGTGGTTGGTCCAAGTTGGTGATACAGTAACAAGTGGTCAGCCTTTATTGGAAATTAGTTCTGAAAAATTGACTAGTGAAGTCGAATCCCCTGCTTCTGGGGTTGTTCTAGACATTGTGCATGGTGAAGGTGTTACAGTTAAATGTAAGGAAGTCGTTGGATGGGTTGGTCAGGAAGGAGAGGATGTAGGGACCCAAGAGGCTCCTGCACAAGAGGAAGCTCCAACTGAAGTCGCTAAAGATTCAACACCGTCTAGTCCTAAATCTACTACAGCACCTATAGCTCGTACTGGTGGGGAACGCATTTTTATTACACCGGTGGCTCGTAAGATGGCTGCTGAGAAAGGCTATGATATCTCCCTTATTAAAGGGACAGGTGGAAATGGTCGTATTACAAGACGTGATGTAGAAGCTTATCAACCAAGTCTTGTTGCTGATAAGGTTGTAGAACCTCTACCACAAGCTATGACCTCAGGCCAATACGGTGAGGGACTAGAAGGCATGCGTAAGATTATTGCCGAACGTATGATGAACAGTCTTCATTCTTCTGCTCAAGTGACACTCCATCGTAAGGCTGATTTAACTGAGCTTTTGAAATTCCGTAAAGAACTTAAGGCCAAGGTCCATACTCCACTTGAAAATGGTGAACTAGGTATCACAACTCTATTAACTAAAGCAGTAACCAAAGCTTTGAGAGATTTTCCAGCTTTGAATGCTTGGTATGGCGGCGGAATTCATCAGATTCAAGAACGCATTCATATTGGTATGGCAACAGCTTTGGATGATGGTTTGGTTGTCCCTGTGATTCGAGACGCAGACCGTATGACTTTAGCAGATCTTGGTCAAAGCATTAAGACTCTGGCTAATCAAGCTCGAAAAGGTACACTTCCATCTGACCTATATAGTGGTTCTACTTTCTCAATTACGAACCTAGGAGGGCCAGGTGTAGAATACTTCACACCAATCCTTAACTCCCCAGAGGTGGCAATTCTTGGAGTAGGAGCAACTCAACAAGCTTTAGCATTTAATGAGGAGGGAGAGGTTGTTCAAAAAGACTATCTTCCATTGAGTCTGAGCTTCGACCATCAAATCATCGATGGCTTTCCAGCAGCTGAATTTTTAGCAAGAGTTGTTTCTTATCTTGAAGATCCTTATCTCCTTATTTTCTAGTGGATTTAAATTTTGAAAGGTTAAGATTATCAACTAATAGACATACTATAGGTTAAAATATAAAGTTTTTTGCTAACCTTGTTTAGCTCAATAGCTAGCGTAAAGCTTACACAAAGAGAAGACTAACTTAGTCTTCTCTTTTCGTGTTGCTAGGGGGGAGAGCTTTTCTTAAGTCAAGTGGGAATTTGTCTATCAATTTCCTAATTAATCAGTTGTATATTCTCATACAAGGGTGTAAAATCTTCTATATAAAGATAAAGAGGAGCAAGGTATGGAATTAAAAGATTTTACAGAACAAGAACAAGAACAAATCGAAAAAGGGTTGAGTACAGCTGAGATTTCTGACAAGGAAGCGGCTAAGAAGTTGCTCGCTCTCGTACCTCAAGAATGGATTAAACGCATTCCTTTCTTTGTCAGAGGGCATGCGACGACCAAGACGGTAGAGCGTGTAGCCAAGCAATATCCTGAACTCTACGCAGTAGCCAAACGCCAAGGGGACCTTCCTGAAAAAGAAGGCCAAGAGCTTCGTAAAATCATGACAGCCATCTTTGAAGAAAAAATGAACAAACACAAGATTAAGTAAGATTTATAAAGATTGTGAACAATGCCATCTTTGGGTTGATGCAGATTAGGGTGCGATTTATCTGATTTATCATACCGTTACGGAGGAAAAATGAGCAAATTTATTTCAAAACAATCAGTCGCTATCTGGTATGCACTGACTGCCCTCCTTGCTACATTTATAGTAGGGCAAGTTACCCTTTGGTGTTTCCCAGATGGAAAGAGCACAGGTGACTCTCTACTGTTTATCCTAATGAACTGTATTCCCCTGATTATGGCGGCTATCTTTTCTCTTGGGTTGAGTGAAGTCAAATCCTTGGGCGATTTTTTCAAAAAGGTCTTTCTTCAAAAAGAAAGTCCCCTGTCCTGGATTCTAGCTATCTTCATTCCAGTCATCTATTATGGGATTTCAATCCTGCTCATTAATGTTCGCTTTACTGGGAACTCCCTCTTAGCCTTCTTCCTATATCTCCCCTGGACCTTTTTATATGGCGGTCTAGAAGAAGTCGGTTGGCGTTGGTTTTTACAAGATCATCTTTACTTTAGTAAGCACTTTATATCTAAAATGATGGTTCTTTCCATTGTCTGGTTCCTCTGGCATATCCCTATCTATCAACTTCCTTGGATTACAGCAGGTTCGTCCAACTATCTCATCTTTTACCTGATGATTTTAGGGAATACCTTTCTTTTGGGAGCTCTCAAAGAGTACTCGAAAGGAGCTGTTCCTTGTATCCTAGCTCATATGCTGATCGATAGTCTGGCTGTCCTTATGCTGGTTCAGAGTTCACTCACTCAGATTATCCTTCTGGTTATTTTCGAAATCCTAGTATCCTCTTGGCTAGTGGCTATGAGAAAATCATAGAAATAGACTTTAACCTCTCACTGAATTTCGGTGGGAGCTTTTCTTTCCTATTTGTTGAGATAATGACATAGTGTCATTTTTAGGAGGTGACTCGTTTGGCTTCATCATCTAAAGACTGAAAAAGAAGGCCAAGAGCTACGTAAAATCATGACAGCTATCTTTGAAGAAAAAATGGATAAACACAAGATTAAGTAATGTTGTATGAAAAGAGGTATAAGTCCGTAAACTTATACCTCTTTCTTATCTTTACTTCTTATTTGATTTGGATAGATTAATGGCAACCATTGTCGCACACAAGAAAAAGGCTGCTAGTAACCCTTTTGTAGAAGTAGTCATGAAAGGTTTATCAAAGACATAATAGTTATAGACAGCAAATCCCAGTCCAATAAGAGTTACAATAATCGACACAACAAATAGAGTCACCCATAATCTTCTTTGAGTCATCGTCAACCTCCTCTTTGTATCCGTTTTCTTTCTGCCTATAGTATAACATAAAAAACCTTAGCTAAATTCCAGAGAGTAGTTTGGCTAAGGTTTTTCATTTTATTTCATCAAGACAACCGTATCATTTGGATCATGGTCGTCATCTTCAATAGTCAGTTGATTACCATCGAGTTTATAGTATTTGGTGTCGTCACCGATTGTCAGACTTTGATTGTCAGAGTTAACTGTTACAGGCTTGCTTTCCTTCTCGCCATCTGCCTCGTCCTCTTCCCAAGTTCCAGTATTTCCAGAGATGGTAAGAGTAATGCGATCATTTTCGTCAGTCCCTTTATAGGTGCCATCTAGCCCTTCAGTTTGTTTAGAGGCTTCAGAACTTTGTGAAGATGAAACCTTACTTGAACTTTGTTGGGTGCTAGCAGAGCTTTCAGGTGTTTGAGCTTTCTGGTTTGAGCAGGCTGCTAAAAGACCAAGAACTGCCATAGAGGCAAGAGAAAGTGTGAGTTTTTTGGACAATGTCATAGGCTTGTCTCCTTTCTTTGATAACTCAAGTATAGCAAACGTTTTCAAACGAACCAAGCAAAATCTCCTTTCTGAAAATGTTTGGACTATTTTTGAAAGTTAAATCGATACTGACTTGGAGGATGGTCTATGCTCCCCATTTAAACTATGCTATACTGTTAAGAAAGCAATAAAGGAAGGTCTCTAATGACAACAAGCAATCCCCGCCGCCAGTGCGAGCGACTTTGGGCAGCAAATAAATATCTGGTGCTCAGCCATTCCAACAAGATTTACCTAGAAATCCGTACTTATCTAAAGCAAGATGAGGTTCGTTTGGATCAGGTTCAGGCCTACATTGATCAAGCCCTGGACCTTCCTGAAAATCCAGGTCAGGTCGTTAATGCCTTCCAACATATCTGGGGCTATTTTAAGAAAAAAGCAACTGCCAGTGAGAAGGAGATGTTTATGGCCCAATTGGATAGCTATGCGGCAGGTCGTATTCCCCAGATTCATTTGGTGACATCCGTCAGAGAGCTCCTCACCAAGTACCCTAATCGCTATCTTGAGGAGTCAACTCTGATTAATGGAGGTAGCAAATGAGACTATGGCATCAAGCCTTGATTTCAAAACTACCCCGTCAGCAATTATTAGGGCAACACCGAGAATGTTGTGCCCTTCGTGGCAAGGGATGGCAACGTAAACATGCTACGGTTAATTATGTTTTTGACTATTCCCCCTACCGCTTGTTTAAATACCATGAGCTCATTATGCAAGAAATGACAGAACGGGGCTATCGTGTCAGCCCCGAATGGTTTGAAAAAGAGTATCGAGGAAAGCAACTGCCAGCCTACGACAGGCTTGAAGAGGAAAATTTACCGCCTATTATTTATCCAGAGCATAATGCTATCTATTTACAGGAATGTCTGGATAATCTGAAGCAAAAAGGCATCATTATTTAAAGGAGAAAAAAGATGGATTTATTTTATTGGTTAACGGTTCTTAGGAAGAAATCAGAAGGTCTAGTCATGCGTATTTCGACAGCAGATGAGGTGAACTATGATACGATTGCAGGCCCAAGAGAAAGTGACATCTGGGATGCTCTTGTGCAACTTCCTGTATCCTATGATAGTCTTTATTTTACCTATGGCGGTAAAGAGTCCCCTCGTTTCATCTTTGTAGAGTACGAGAATGGCAAGTATCGCTTAGAGCACGACACAGCAGACTTAGATACTGGTATGACTAATGTGGCTCGTGTGTCTCAAGACCTGGCTAGAGATATAATCTACCATTTTGCTAAAGAGCATACCGTCGAGATTGATGAGCATTGGGAGCAAGAGAAGGTAAGGCAGTCTGATGGCATCCCTTACTCTAGAAAGCAGACCCAGACGACGAAAAGCCTTGTGGCTAATCATTGAAATCATTTGTCTGGTTCATGTTGCAATCATTGTCCCTCGTGATCGGGTATTTACTCCCGAAAAATGGGCCCATACCCCAGATTCCATGCGTCACAAGTTGATGTGGAGTTTTCAACGCCAGTATCAGCTTGAAGGAATGGTGCGAAAAGAAGTGGAGAAGCTTTTGGGTCAGGGTGATGATGTTCAAGGAAGTGTTGAGTACAAGCTGGAAGACGATTGGCTTGGTGGCTGGCGTGTTTACCATATCGAGTATAAGCAAGACCGTGTGATTCGTGCCAAAGAAACCTGGCAAGACTGGTGAAGAAATGGCTTTCTTATTTTCTTAAAAATAGTATAATCAAGGCGTCAAGGTAATCGTTTTCAAAAGGTCAAAACTATCTTTTGATTAGAAATGGAGGACAAACTCATTACCCTGTTTATGTCTAAACTGGTGAACGGTATTTTGGAACTAATCATCGTTTCTTTCACTCCTTTTATGACTTGGTTGATTTGGAGGAGGAAAAAGGTCGGCTTCTTTGACTGGATTGGTTTAAAGAAGGTTCAGACAAAAAATATCAGTCAGCTACTCCAAATTATCTTGGGTATGGCCCTAGTTTTCCTTCTTTTTTCGGTAGTGCTTTTCAGTTGGTTTGACCCTAGCAAAACAGCCACAGCAGATTTTTCTGGAAAGGGAATTGGAGC
This sequence comes from Streptococcus sp. SV2, assembly GCF_030440175.1. Taxonomy (NCBI): domain Bacteria; kingdom Bacillati; phylum Bacillota; class Bacilli; order Lactobacillales; family Streptococcaceae; genus Streptococcus; species Streptococcus sp. SV2. The sequence goes on along the minus strand of NZ_JAQFJQ010000007.1, from coordinate 2,189 downwards.
TCTCCCTGCCATTCTAGCTTACGCTATCTTAGGCACTGCCTTACCAGAAGAAATCTTTTTTAGAGGTTTTCTTTTGAAAAGATTGCAAGGAAAACTAGGATTTCTAGGAGCAAATCTCATCCAGTCATTATTATTTGGTCTGATTCATGCGCTTATGTTTATCCAACTAATAGGCTTTCTAAAAGCTGTTATGATTTTTGCTTTTATCAGTCTCATAGCTTACGTCTTTGGTGCTATCAATGAGAAAAAAGCAGGTGGCTCTATTCTTCCAAGTGTCTTTATCCAGGCTTTTGCAAATACTGCTGCAGGTCTCTGCTTAGCGATATCACTCCTTTAGAGGAGTAGGGATGAGCCTATGAGAGCAGATAATTATTTGATACTGCTCATCACTTTTATTTCTTTTGAACTGTGAACTAGCTTGAGCATTAAGAAAATATGAGAGAATTTCCAGTTCTTACTCGCTTTTTTCCCCTTATTACAGTACAATAGACCTCAAAAGTGAAAATTTGAAACGAGGTATTCCCTATGTGGAAATGGTTTAAACGACTCATTGTCCTCGTCATTGTGCTCTTTATTGCAGTGGCGGCCCTTCTCATTCCGGACAAGATTGACAGTCAAGACCAATTAAAAAATGTATCAACACAAACGACTTTAGCTGACCTAGCTAAAGCAGGTATTGGAGGGGCGTCCCTATCATCAGGCGGTCTTTCTACCGAAATTAATCTCGATAGTAACCAACTGCGTCAGGTGCTTAAAGCAAGCCTTTCGGATTCTAAGGACGAGACACTACAAAATAGCACCGTAGATTTGGGAGATTCCTATCTGACAGTTAAGGTACCAGTTTCCATTGGCCCAGTCGGATCAACATTTAGCCTTGATTTTACAGTTAGTACTAACAAGGAAGTCATCCTACTAGACTTAGCAGGTGCTCACCTAGGTCGCCTTCCAGTCCCTAAATCACTGGTTCTACCTTACCTCAAGAAGAGCATCGCTCAATCTAATAGTGGTATCCGCATGGTTAACGATCAGATTCAGCTTAAACTCCCTGACATCGGCTACGAGATTGACCAAGCCTCAGTTGCTAACGGTAAGATGAAAGTCAAACTCAACATTCCAATTTCCTTGCCAACCAGTTGGTAATTTACAACCATTTGTTCAAAAATGAAATCCAAGACCAAGTCCAAGTTGACTTGGTTTTTTGCAGTTTGAAATTGATTTTTGTAATTGTTATAATACTAAAAGTAACAATGTTCGTAATAATCTTAAATAGACTGGAGAAAGTTATGTTGGGACAAGACTTTGGTCACCGATTAAGAGAATTAAGATTAGCACAGGGTCTAACAAAGGAGACATTTTGTGATGATAAGAAGGTTCTATCTGTTCGTCAATTAACAAGAATAGAGAGTGGAAAATCGCAACCTAAACTAGAAACATTAGACCACTTGGCTAAACGCTTGAATATATCCGTGTCTGAACTTCTTGGAGAAAAAACATCTGTATTGCAGATGCCAGTAATGTTGCTGGCACTTCTCAACAGGAAGTTGCGTCAACCAATCCTACTGAAGGAACAGCTGTAGGAAATCAGGGAGCTACAACAGAACAACCAGCTACTCCAGCTGCTCCAGCTGAACAAGCATCAACTACCACTGCAGTTGATACTACAGCAATTGCCAATGGTGATTTCTCTAGTGTTGCTGGTACCTATCAAAATGACTTAGGAGATACAATTATGGTTTCCCCATCTGGTAGTGTGACTCGTGTTACTGCCGAAGACGGTTATAGTGACACAAGTAGTCAGCTACATAATGGTTTTGCTCAAGATGGCAGTTATGTAGCAGGATTTGCTCACAATGATGGACCAACCAGTGACCCAATTTTCTTTGATAGTAATGGACAAGTTCGTTTTGGTTCTGATGCGATATATGGTAGAATGCATGTTTACAACAAATTAGACTAATGGCATTGTTCCCCCCAGTACGTAATACTAAAATAGTAAAAGTAATAGAAGGAGCACACTTAAAAAATTCGAAACTATTGATTCAACTTAAAAAGCCAGTTCAACTGATACGTACCGTGTCAAGTAGACAATTGAAATAAATAAAATGTGAGGAACCAGGTTGCTTTGGGTTAAGCAGTCTGGTTTTTCTTATCGGCAATAGTTTTCCAGTAATCTCTATATTTTTTAGATT